>JAJOJN010000020.1 GCA_021208565.1 Nitrincola sp. | reverse complement strand
TGCTTTTGTCTGCGTAAAACTGAAGGTAGCTCTATCTCTTCTTGACGGGCTTCAGCTTTAGGTACTTCTGATGAAACTAGCTGAAACTCTTTTTTCCTTAGGACGATCAAGCCCTGTCGCGACTACAGTCACGCGTAATTCACCATCGAGATCTGGATCGATTACAGTTCCGACAACGACGGTTGCATCAGAGGCAGCACAAGCTTCAACGATTTCACCGATTTCACTGTACTCACCCAAGCTGAGATCCATCCCTGCGGTGATATTGACAAGAATACCGCGTGCGCCGCTTAAATCGATATCCTCCAACAACGGGCTTCTAATCGCCGCATGCGCGGCTTCTTGTGCTCGTTTATCGCCTTTAGCAATGCCTGTACCCATCATTGCCATACCCATTTCCGACATCACTGTTTTCACGTCGGCAAAGTCAACGTTGATCATACCTGTGCAGGTAATGAGGTCAGAGATACCCTTAACAGCGCCTTTTAAAACATCATTCGCTGTATTAAAAGCATTGATTAAGCTGCAATTTTTACCGAGTACAGCAATGAGTTTCTCGTTCGGAATAATGATTAAAGAATCAACATTATCACGTAGTTCACGAATACCCTCTTCCGCAATTAGCATGCGCTTACGTCCTTCAAACTTGAATGGACGCGTTACTACCGCAACGGTCAGGATACCCATTTCTTTGGCAATCTGTGCCACGACAGGAGCGGCCCCTGTTCCAGTTCCGCCACCCATACCTGCGGTAATGAAAACCATATCGGCACCTTTTAGGCTTTCCGCGATACGTTCACGATCTTCTAGAGCTGCTTTACGACCGACTTCAGGATTCGCACCCGCTCCTAGCCCTTTGGTCATCGCACCACCTATGTGCAGCGCAGTGCGAGTAGACAAACGCTCAAGGGCTTGAGCATCCGTATTCGCACAGATAAATTCCACCCCTTCTAGGTCATCGGAAACCATGTGCTGAACGGCATTTCCACCGCCACCACCGACACCAATCACTTTGATAACAGCTTCTTGTGGTACATTGTCGAGTAGTTCAAACATTTTTCTCTCCCTTGGCAGGCCTGCGATTACCTTCCGGCCCTACACTAATCAATAATTCTGTTAAAAATGACGCTTAAACCAGTCTTTTACACGGCTCATCAAGTCACCTACTTGTGGTCGCTCTAAGCGCTTTTCGCGCATCTCCGGTACAATCTCTTTAGCGGTTGGTTTCTGCTCTGCCTTGGCGTAATGCAGCAGACCAATACCTGTCGCATAAATTGGATTTTTCAGTAATGACTCCATGCCTCTTACACCCTGCGGCAAGGCAAGACGAACAGGCATGTGGAATATTTCCTCCGCTAATTCCACTGCACCTTCCATTTTTGATGTACCCCCAGTGAGCACGATGCCTGCAGCAATCAGATCTTCATATCCTGAACGCCTTAACTCAGCTTGAACTAGGGTAAACAACTCTTCATAACGCGGCTCAACCACTTCAGCGAGTGATTGACGTGATAAATCTCTTGCCGGACGATCACCCACGCTGGGAACCTTGATCGTTTCATCTGGTTTGGCTAATTGCGCTAAGGCACAGGCATACTTAATCTTAATTTTTTCAGCATGTTGAGTAGGCGTGCGCAAAGCCATGGCAATATCGTTAGTAACCTGATCTCCCGCAATAGGGATAACTGCAGTATGACGAATAGAACCATCGGTAAATACGGCTATATCGGTTGTTCCACCACCGATATCAACGATGCAGACCCCTAAGTCTTTTTCATCTTCTGCCAAAACTGCATAACTGGACGCGAGCTGCTCTAGCACTATTGCATCAACTTCTAGCCCACAACGTCGGATACATTTGTCTATATTCTGGATGGCATTACTCGCACCAGTGACCAGGTGGACTTTCGCTTCTAAACGAACACCCGACATCCCCAAAGGCTCTTTAATCCCCTCTTGAGTGTCGATAATGTATTCTTGTGGAAGAATATGCAGAATGCGCTGATCTGCCGGAATCGCAACCGCTCTAGCGGCATCGATCACGCGCTCAAGATCATATTCGGACACTTCTCTATCACGCACGGCAACGATACCATGTGAGTTCAAACTACTGATATGGTTGCCTGCAATACCGACCGTGACCGAGTGAATTTTACATCCTGCCATCAGTTCAGCTTCTTCAACCGCACGCTGAATTGCTGACACAGTGGACTCAATATTAACGACGACTCCACGCTTCATTCCATGTGAGGGTTGTGAACCAACACCGACAATTTCGATGCTTCCATCTGCACATACCTCACCGACTAGGCAAACCACTTTTGAGGTGCCTATATCGAGTGCAACGATCATACTGTGATCTGACGCTGCGTGTTTATCCTGCATCATCCTGCCTCTCTTCAGTGCGCCACCTTACAGCAACACCATTGGTGTATCGAATATCAATTTGTTCTATTTGATCAGCCACTTCTGCCAATTGAGCATCGTAAATATTCAAAAAACGTCTCAATCTTGGCATTAACTGCTCTCGACCGGCGACGACTTGAATACCATTGTCCAACTCTAGGTTCCAAGCACCTCGACTTTCGAGAGTTAAGCTTTGAATACGAATACCATAAGTTGAAAAAAGCGCACTTAAATCATGATATTGCGCGATAATGGCACGTGTCTCATGCGCAGGACCGTTCAAACGTGGTAAAAAGTCGTAACCTGCACTCAAGTCTGGCCAGAAAATATCGCCTTGATGATTTAGAAGCCCTCTGTCACCCCATCGAGCTACTGGCACTTGCTCAGCAATGCTTACTTCTATAGCGGCAGGCCATTGACGCCTAACCTCTGCAACATGAACCCAAGGATTCGCCAAGGCTTCGTCTCGAAGCGAACGAACATCCAGTGATAATAAGGGTGCTCTTATTTCTTGAGCCAGTTGTGTTGCCAAGGCTTGACCATCCAAATGATGTATTTGTCCTTTAATGCTGACCTCACTGATGGGTTGATCCAGTAGTGCCAAAGCTTTATCTGCTACCATAAACATAATCAACACAAAGAAAGCAAAAGAGCCAAGCAACACTCCCACTGTCTTAGCCGAACTGATTTCAGGTACAACCTCTACTTGTCTCTGCACAGCTACAGCACCCCGTATTGGTTTTACTGGGGGCGCTTCTTGTTTTAACCACGGCAGTGACAAATTCATTTTATTGCTCCCGGTCACAACGTGCAGTGCGTAATATCTGCACCACTAGCTCAGAAAAACTCATACCGGCTTGACGAGCAGCCATAGGCACCAAGCTATGATCGGTCATACCAGGTAATGTATTCACTTCAAGCAATTGAAATTGCCCATGACGATCCATCATTAGGTCAACTCGTCCCCAACCACGACAGCCAACGGCTTTGAAGGCGTTCAAGGCTAGATTCTGAAGATCGTTGTAGCGTTCCTGAGTCAGCTGATGATCAAACAAATAACGTGTGTCATTCGCCTCATACTTTGCATGAAAATCATAAAAGTCATGCGTCGTTTCTAAACGAATCACCGGTAGAGCTTGATCATTCAAGATGGCCATGGTGTATTCAGACCCTTGAATCCACTGTTCAGCGATCACTTGATGATCATATTTAGCCGCTTCAGCATAAGCCTGTTTCAACTGCGCTAAATCCAGCACACGACTCATTCCAATACTGGAACCTTCATGAACAGGCTTAACCATCAGCGGAAAGCCCAGCTCGTCAGCGACTTTTTGCAAGTCTGTCTCTGCATTCAATTCAGCGTAGGCTGGCGTTGGAAATCCAGCCCCTATCCACAATTGTTTGCATCGCAACTTATCCATACCTAAAGCTGAAGCCGCAACACCACTACCTGTGTAGGGTTTTTTCAACATTTCTAACAAACCCTGCACGGTGCCATCTTCACCACCACGACCATGCAAAATCAAAAAAGCACGATCGAAATCAGCCTTCAGTAGCTGTTCAACTGGATCTGCTCCATCAGCACAAAGATCTATTTTAAACGCATCAACACCCGCAGCAATTAAGCCTTTGAGTACTTCAGCACCGCTTCTTAATGAAATACTCCGCTCTGCAGAGTCTCCACCCAAGAGGACAGCTACTTTTCCGAATGCGAGGGCTTCTTCAGCCGTTACTCTAAAGTCGTTCATGCCTTGCTCTCTTCAGTACCACTGAGGTCTAACTGGCTTAATCTGTGCGCTAAAGTCGTAATATCTCCAGCACCCTGCGTTAACAACAGGTCACCAGGTCGCAATAACGTTTTCAGCAAATTGGGTAAATCTTCTGTTGATTCAACAAAGATAGGTTCAACACCACGCTGACGAATGGAGCGACATAAACTGCGTGTGTCTGCTCCAGGTATGGGTTGCTCACCCGCTGCATAAACCTCAAGCATCAACAGCAGATCAGTCTCGGCCAGTACGCGTGCAAAATCTTCGTATAGATCACGTGTTCGTGTATAACGGTGCGGTTGATAGATCATCACTAAGCGCCGCTCAGGCCAGCCATCTCTGACTGCTTGAATGACCGCCTCAACTTCGCGAGGATGATGACCATAATCATCAACGAGTGTCACACTACCAGCATTTACTGGCACTTCACCCAAAATTTGGAAGCGTCTGCCAACCCCTTGGAAGCGCTCTAGGGCTCGACAAATCGCCTCATCACTAATACCCTCATCTGTCGCTACAGCAATACAGGCCAATGCATTCAATACATTGTGACGACCTGGCATATTCAAGGTGATCTTGAGTGGGTTATGGCTAGCGGGACGAACCACAGTAAAGTGCGTTTGCAGGCCGTCCATCACTAAGTCAGTCGCCCTAAAGTCGGCTTCTTCATTAAAACCGTAGGTCAAAATGGGGCGACTGACATTAGGTAGAATTTCGGCCACCACCGGATCATCGGTACACAGGACGGCTAAACCATAAAAAGGCAGATTGTGTAAGAAATTCACAAAGGTCTGTTTGAGGACATTAAAGTCACCACCATAGGTATCCATGTGGTCAGCATCGATATTGGTCACAATCGCCACCATGGGCTGAAGATGCAGAAAAGACGCGTCACTCTCATCCGCTTCAGCGACCAGATATCGACTACCACCCAATTGTGCATTGGTACCCGCACTGTTCAAACGCCCACCGATAACAAACGTAGGGTCTAAACCACCTTCTGCCATCATTGAGGCCAGTAGACTGGTCGTGGTCGTTTTGCCGTGAGTACCTGCAACAGCAATACCATGACGATAACGCATCAATTCAGCCAGCATTTCAGCTCGACGAACGACGGGAATACGCTGCTGTCTTGCTGCTCGCAGTTCAGGGTTCTCTTCAGAAACAGCCGTGGAGATAACCACCACATCAGCTTGATCAATATTCGCTTCTTGATGTCCTATGGTGATGCGTGCTCCAAGCAAGGCGAGGCGATCGGTTACTGTCGAGTCCTTCATATCAGAACCACTAATACGATAGCCCTGGTTCAGCAACACTTCAGCAATGCCACACATACCGACACCACCTATCCCGATAAAGTGTATCTGACGGATACGGCGCATTTCCGGTACTTCGTAGATGCCAAGATTGCCGTTTTTGATCATACCATTACCTCTAAACACGCATCCGCGAGTTGTTGACCCGCCTCTGGTTTACCTTGTTTGCGAGCCAATTTTGCCATACTAAGGAGTCGCTCTCGCTGGCTCAATGAAGTTAAAATTTCGACTAATCGGTCAAGACTTAACTCGTCCTGTTGAACCAATTCAGCTGCACCTGATTGTTTTAGAAATTGACCGTTTGCCGTTTGATGATCATCGACAGCATGAGGAAAAGGCACTAAAACAGAAGCAACACCGGCGATGGCAATTTCACTGACAGTCAAAGCGCCCGAACGACAGACGACAAGATCAGCCCATGCAAAGGCTTCATCCATCTTTTCGATAAAAGGTACCACTTGCGCCTCAACATCCAATGATGAGTAGAGATCTTGTGTTGGCTTGAGGTGCATTGGACCCGTTTGATGCCATACTTGTGGCCGTTGATCTAAAGGTAGTTTTGCTAAGGCAGCGGGTACACGTTCATTAATGGCCTGAGCACCCAAACTACCACCCACAATCAGTAAACGAATAGCGCCTTCACGACCTTGCATTCGTTCCTCTGGTCGCGGCAAGTCCAAAATTGGCCCTCTGACTGGATTGCCAATCGTATCTTTTTCAGTGCACTCGCTGAACGCACCGGGAAACGCCTGAAGAACACGAGTGGCAATTCGAGCAAGTACTTTATTGGTCATTCCAGGTATGGCATTTTGTTCATGGATAACAACAGGAATACCCATTAGCCATGCCGCAAGCCCACCAGGACCCGAAGCAAAACCGCCCATTCCCAGCACAGCATCTGGTTTGACTTGTTTAATTACTGCGCGTGCCGCTAACAAAGCTTTGACTAAGTTAAAAGGTGCTGTAATCAGTTTTAAAGGACCTTTTCCACGCAATCCACTCACAGGAATGGTGTTCAGCTTGATATTAGCTGCCGGAACAACACGCGCCTCGATACCTTTATCTGTTCCAAGCCATTCAATATGAATACCCTGCTGACGGAGAATATCAGCTGTTGCCAAGGCTGGGAAAACATGCCCTCCCGTTCCACCGGCCATCACTAATAGCGTTTTGGGCTTAACATGACTCATGCTTTTACCCTCCGTGCAGTTTTACCTCTAAATTTCGTTTTTTGCTTTGCGAGCATCTCTTCCAGTTCAGCTTGTTTCAACTCAAAATCGATACGGAGAATGATCGCCACCATAACAGCTGACGCTAGCAAGCTACTTCCTCCGTAACTTAACAAGGGCAAGGTTAGACCCTTCGTTGGAAGAGCGCCGACGTTCACACCAACATTGATTAGGGCTTGGCCTGCAAACAGAAACGCAAATCCGTAACACACATAACTCATGAAAAACTTTTGTTTTTTCTCTGCATGTCGACCTGTCATGAAAATTCGGTAGACCAAAAAACAGTAAAGCAAGACCACTAACAAGGCCCCCACCAATCCCAACTCTTCAGCCAGAATGGAATAGATGAAATCAGTATGGGCTTCTGGCAAGTAAAACAACTTTTGAATACTGTTACCCAAACCGGTACCAAACCACTCCCCACGACCAAACGCGATCTGAGCCTGTGAAAGTTGGTAGCCCGCACCAAAAGGATCAGCCCAAGGGTCCATGAAGGTTTTTAGACGCTGTACACGATAGGGCTGTGTCATGGCCAAGAAAGCGGCCATACCAACACCTGCCGAAAGTACAATGATAAATTGGAAAAAACGCATGCCACTCAAGAACACCATACCCATGACTGTACACATCAGCACAACCGTCACACCAAAGTCAGGCTGGCTGATCAACAAGCCGATATAAATGGCCATGGGTAAAACTGGTTTAATGACCCCTGACCAAGTCGTTCTAACATCGGATAAACGACGCACCAAGTAGCCAGAGACATAAACAACCATAAAGATTTTAGCCATTTCGGATACTTGAAGGTTGAAGAAACCCATACTGATCCAACGGCGCGCACCATTACTTCACGACCTATGCCGGGAATCAAGACCAATAAGAGAGCGAAACCACCCACAAAGAGCAGCGGAACACTAAATCTTTCCCACAGGTGGATTGGAATAAGCGAAACAATCGCAAGTGTTACCACCGCCATCAGCATGAAGAGTCCCTGTCTCATAATGAAATGGTAAGGCGAGTTAAAATCTCTAGCCGCCACATCCATTGATGCTGAAGAGATCATCACAAAACCAATCAGCATGAGTGCAAGCACGGTCAAAACCAGATAAGGGTCAAAGGACAAGCGTCCTTTAGGCATATCTAAAAATGCAGGCCAAGGTGCTTTAGTGATCATATTTATCATGACAGTGACTCCACTATCTGAATAAATTGATCCCCTCTATCTTCATAGCTACGGAACATATCAAAACTGGCGCAAGCCGGAGATAAGAGCACTTTATCTCCCATTTGAGCTGAAGAAAGGCTAAGTTGAACGGCCTCTTCAAGTGAAGACGCATGCAGCAAATTCAAACCTTGTAAGTCGTTTGCAATCAGCTGAGCATCTTGACCTATGAGTACGACAGCACGAGCGTATTCTTCAAGTGGTTTTTTAAGCTCATCAAAACACTGCTCTTTACCAACGCCACCAAGGATAAGGATAAGTTTTTGCTGCTCATCTAACATAGATCCCAGACCTTGAATCGCAGCCAGTGTAGCACCTACGTTTGTACCCTTAGAGTCATTGATAAAACTCACACCTTGTTTATCAGCAACCCACTGACAACGGTGCTTTAGCCCAGCAAACTGTTTAGCCGTTTCCAGCATTGCACTCATCGGCAAGCCAGCGGCTTCACCCAAGGCAAGTGCGGCTAGTACATTAGCCACATTGTGCGCACCTGAAACTTGCAAATCCTTAATGGGCATCAGAGGCGTCAACCCTTTAAACAACCAAGTGGCGTCTTGATGCTCAGCCAATCCAAACTGCCCTAGATCAGGCGCGTTTAAACCAAAACTAACCGTTTTCATCCCTTGAGAAACTAGAGGTACTGTCAGGGCATCTTCTCGGTTAATAATGGCATGACGACAACCACGATAAATTCTGTGCTTCGCTAAATAATAACTTTGTAAGTCCGGATAGCGATCCATATGATCAGGACTGATGTTCAGTACGGTGGCCGCCTGCGCTTTCAGCTCATGAGTGGTTTCTAGTTGAAAGCTGGACAACTCCAACACATAAAGATCAGCCTGATCAGTGGCGAGCAGATCAAGAACAGGCGTTCCGATATTCCCACCCACGGCAACCTTAACTCCAGCTTGCTTTGCCATCTCGCCAACGAGTGTAGTCACAGTACTTTTGGCGTTAGATCCTGTGATAGCGATGATGGGCGCAGAAATTTCTCGACAAAAAAGATCGATATCGCCAATCACTCTGACACCATGCTTCAGAGCAAACTGAATAGCAGGTGATGATTTTGCGACACCCGGACTTAAAATGAGCTCATTTGCTTGAGATAAGAACTCTTGATCCAGTTCTCCACAACGTAATTCCACATGAGGGAACTCACGATAAAACTGAGCGGCTAACGGAGGTTTTTCACGTGTATCCACCACAGCAAAATCGGCCCTTTAGCCGATAAATAACGCGCACAGGCGTACCCGGTTTGCCCGAGTCCGATAATAATGCGTCGTGTATCTGATGCGATGAGCGCCACTCTTATCTCCTGTTAACGCAATTTAAGCGTTGCCAAACCGATTAATACCAACACCACCGTGATGATCCAGAAGCGCACAATTACGCGCGGCTCTGGCCATCCCTTCAACTCAAAGTGGTGATGAATAGGTGCCATACGGAAAATACGCCGCCCCGTTAATTTGTAAGAAGCGACCTGTAAAATCACCGAAACTGTTTCCATCACAAAAATACCGCCCATGATGACCAAGACTAACTCTTGGCGCACGATGACCGCGATGACACCCAACACAGCGCCTAAAGATAACGCGCCCACATCACCCATAAATACTTGCGCAGGGTAAGTGTTAAACCACAAAAATCCGAGGCCCGCCCCAACTATAGCGCCGCAAATAATGATCAACTCACCGGAACCGGGTACATGAGGGATGTGAAGGTAATTGGCAAACTGAACGTGTCCACTGAGATAGGCAAACACCGCCAATGCACCCGCCACCATGACGGTGGGCATAATAGCTAAGCCATCCAAGCCATCGGTTAGGTTCACTGCATTTGAGCTGCCAACAATGACAAAGTAGGTAAAGACAATAAAGAAAATCCCCATGTCGATGACAATATCTTTAAAGAAGGGCACGATCAGCTGAGTTTCTACCGGACTTTGCGCCGTCATATACAAGAGAATCGCCGCACCAAAACCACCAACAGACTGCCAGAAATACTTCCAGCGTGCTGGTAAACCACGCGGGTTCTTTTCAATGACTTTACGCCAATCATCCACCCAACCCACGGCACCAAATACAACTAAGACAAATAAAGTAATCCAGACATAACGGTTCGAGAGATCACCCCACAGCAGCGTGCTGATAGCAATGGCCAGCAGAATCAACCCGCCACCCATTGTCGGCGTTCCAGATTTACTCAAGTGGGATTGAGGTCCATCATTGCGAACAGCTTGGCCTATCTGACGACTGCGTAATTGATTGATCAGATAAGGGCCGAAAATTAACGAAATCGCTAAGGCTGTTAAAACCCCTAAGATGCCTCGCAAAGTGATGTATCGAAACACCGAAAAGGCTGAAAAATACTGTGTCAGATACTCTGTTAACAGTAACAGCATTAGAGAGATTCCTCTTGTTGTAGAGCGTCAACAACTCTATCCATTTGAGCACTGCGTGAACCCTTTACCAACAAGGTATAAGGCTCACCCATGTGATGTTTGAGTTCATTTATGAGATCTTGCTGTTGATCAAAATGGACGGCTGTAGCGCCTTGCGATTGAGCCGCGACAACAGCATTTTTCATTAAGCTACCGACTGCAAAGAACTTATCAATCCCTGCCTTAGCCACATAACGTCCAATTGCCGCATGAAGTTCAGCCGCTTCATGGCCTAGTTCAGCCATATCTCCGAGTACTAAGATTCGTTTAGCGGGTCTTTCAGCCAAATAGTCGATAGCGGCCTCAACAGCCTGAGGGTTTGCATTATAGCTATCGTCGATCAACCAGCCTGAACGAAGCTGAATTGGCTTCATTCTGCCTTTGACAGCCAGACAGGATTCAAGACCTTTTTTTGCTGCAGATAAGGGCAAACCTAAAGCAACCCAAGCTGCAGTTGCTGCAGCAGCATTTGCGATATTGTGCTGACCAATTAAGGACAGCTGAACACTTACCGCTTGGCTCTCCAAAATGTAGAGTGAACCCCCAAGCGCCAGCAGAGTTTACTTTGCATGAGACACCCAGATATCTGCATCTTGCTTGTGAGTTGAAAACGTCAGGTAATGACGGCGCATATTCTCTAGTTTCTCGCACCAGAAGGCCGCATTAGGATCATCAATATTGACGATACCCACATCTTCTTGTGTCAGCGTGTTGTAAATTTCTGACTTAGCTTTAACGACACCCTGTAAACTACCAAATCCTTCAATGTGAGCTTCGCATGCATTGTTTAGCAGCGCCACATGAGGTTGAGTGAGGTGGACAGTATAGTCAATTTCGCCCTGAGCACTGGCTCCCAATTCTATGACGGCAAATTCGTGATCCACTTCTAGCTGTAACAAGGTCAGTGGTGCGCCAATGTGATTATTCAAGTTACCCTGAGTAAACAGCGTTTTGCCTTGATAACTCAGCATATTAGCAAGCAGTTCTTTAACCGTTGTTTTACCGCTGCTTCCAGTGATGGCGACCACTCTACCGGCAAATCGATTGCGATTAAGCGTTGCTAAACGACCTAAGGCTATCAGCGTGTCATTGACTTGCAACTGGGGCAGTTCATCTGCAACGTCTCGCGCCGTGACTGCAGCCACAGCACCTTTTGCTCGAGCTTCGGCCAGAAAGTTATGGGCATCAAAGTTTTCTCCTGTTAAACAAACAAAGAGATCTCCGGGCTGAATTTTTCGTGTATCGGTACAGACACCTGTGATCGGCGTGTTCAGCTGAATATTTTCACGACATTTCGCATCAATCGCGGTTGCAGCGATTTGCAGTGTCCAATCTCCAATCATCTGAACGCCCTCTTATCTAAATGTGCTCTAGCGACCTGTTGATCACTAAATGGATAACGATGACCATCAATCTCTTGATAATCTTCATGTCCCTTACCAGCGATCAAAACAATATCGATATTTGACGCCATAGATATTGCTTGCGAGATCGCTTGCGCTCGATCAGATTCAACAACTGCCTTAGACTGATCAGTTAAACCACTCAGTATTTGATTGATAATAAACATGGGATTTTCTGTGCGCGGATTATCGCTAGTGATCACTAACTTATCGGCTAGACCACTGGCAATTTGTGCCATAATAGGGCGCTTACCCTGATCACGATCTCCACCACAACCAAAGACACAAATTACCTTCCCCCCATCTTTACGGTGTTCATTTAACGCTGAAAGGGTTTGCAATAAGGCATCCGGTGTGTGAGCGTAATCAACCAAGACCAAAGGCTCGTTGTCCTGTGAAACCTTTTCCATTCTTCCTGAAACAGGTTCGATTTTTGACAGTACTTTGCCTATCTGAGTCACAGGATATCCGGCAGCGCCCAAAGACGCTGTGGTGAGAAGAAGGTTACTGAGATTAAATCGCCCAATCAGCTTGCTCTGGGTAGCCACCTCTCCCCAAGGGGTTGATAGCACGAAGCCTATGCCTTCGATATTGAACTCACTGTGTCTTACGAAGATATCGGCATTCGATTTGATTAACGAGTAAGTCAAAACCGGCAGCTCTTGCTCTGAGGCTTTTGCAGCTAGCTTGACGCCAAAATCATCATCGATATTGAGCAACTGTACAGCTGGCGTATTTTCAAATAATCGCTGTTTGGAAGCAGCATAGGCTTCCATCGTTTGATGATAATCAAGGTGATCACGCGTTAAATTAGTGAAGCCTACCTGACTGAACATTACTCCAGAAGTTCTGCCTTGATCCAATGCATGACTGGAAACTTCCATTACGACAGCTTTTGCACCTTCACTTTTATATCGAGCCAATAGCTGATGAAGGCGTAACACCTCGGGTGTTGTATGCGTTGCTTCTTCTAACTGACCTGGAAAACCAAAGCCGATGGTACCTATATAAGCGGTTTTTTCACCCAGCAAGTTCAATGCTTGAGCAATAAAATGACAACAGGATGTTTTACCGTTGGTTCCCGTTACGCCAATCACCGCCATTTGCTCAGTGACAGATTCATAATAGCGATGAATCACCTCACCCATCACCTGAGTCAGATTATCAACTGGGAAAATTAAGTCAGCGTAATCTTGCAAACCCTGATGATAGTCAGACTTTGCCATTAGTACGGCAGATGCCCCTGCCTGAATAGCCGGCACTACGTAGTCAGCACCCTTGTGGTGAACACCAGTGCGCGCGATGAATAGATCACCCGCTTTGATGTGCCTATGATCAACGACGATATTTCGGACTAGAATATGGTCTGGTACTGCAGGATGTTCCAGCAAAAGGCTGCGTAAACTGGGCAAATCAAGTCGCTGAATACTCATCGTCCTGCCACCTGTCTTCTGGGCTCTGGCCAACGATCTGGATCCAAGTTCATCAAGCGTACGGCACCCGCTGCTACCCTTGCAATACCGGTGCAGCCACTTCACCGCCGTAGATTTCACGACCCTTGGGGTTATCAACGATAACGACGATAGCCAACCTTGGATTGGAAACGGGAGCTATCCCTGCAAAGAAAGCCGTATATTCTTCACGATTGTAACCACTGGCACCCATTCGATGAGCCGTACCTGTTTTTCCTGCAACACGATAACCCTCGACGGCAGCACGTCTTGCAGTTCCTTCAGGCCCGATAACGGTTTCCATCATTTGCAATACTTGATCACCTACACCCGGCGGCATCACTCTTACCCCTTGGCTACCCTGTTCATTTTTAATCAAGCTAACAGGATAAAAAATGCCATCAGAGGCAAAGGGTATATAGGCTTGAGCCAATTGCAGTGGTGTCACCGATAAGCCATATCCATAGGACATGGTGGCTCGCTCTATCACTTGTCTTTCACGAAGGTCTGGTAAATGGCCTGTTCTCTCGCCAGGAAAACCGGTGTTACTTAATTGACCAAAACCTAGATTTCTTAATAAATTCGGTAGTCGATCATGCTCCATATCCATCACTAAACGCACGGTACCGACGTTACTGGACTTGGTAATGATGCCCGTTAATGACAGATCACCATAATTACGGAAGTCTCGAATGGTTGCGGATCGAACTCGCATCACACCCGGGGAGGTTTTAATTACGGTTTCAGGTGTAAATCGTCCCGTCATTAAAGCCGCTGCCACAGTCATGGGTTTAACTGTTGAACCGGGTTCAAAAAGGTCCGTCATTGCTCTATTTCGAAGTGCAGCAGGCTCGAGCCGACTACGATCATTGGGGTTATAGGAGGGCTGATTGACCATGGCAAGCACTTCGCCTGTCTGGGTATCTAATATCACAATAGAACCGGCATCAGCTTGATGCGCTTCAACCACAGCTTTCAATTCACGATACGCCATATACTGCAGTCGAAGATCGATACTCAGTTGAAGCTCATTACCTTGCTGTGCGTCCTGAATAGAACGAATATGGCGAATGGTTCGACCCACTCGATCACGCATCACCAGCTTGCTACCGTGCTCTCCGCTTAACCAATCGTTATAGGCAAGTTCCATCCCCTCCTGACCTTCACCGTCGACGTTGGTAAATCCAACAAGGTGAGCAGTCACTTCCCCAGCGGATAAAAAACGGCGGTACTCTCTATCAACATTTACACCCGGAATTCCCAGCAGGCGTATTCCCTCTGCAACCTCGGGTGTGACTTGTCTACGAAGATAAACAAACCGTCTTTCAGAATTGTTCGACAAACGCTCGATCAAACTGCCATGAGGCATCTCAATTAGCTGACTTAAGCGGTTTAAATGAGGGTGTTGCATGTCAATATATTTGGGGTCGACCCAGATGCTAGCTACAGGCGCGCTAACGGCTAATGGCTCACCATTCGATCCGTTATCAGGCCTCGATGGGCGGGAATCAACATGGTACGTATGGTTCGCGCATCACCTTGAGTTCA
>JAJOJN010000091.1 GCA_021208565.1 Nitrincola sp. | reverse complement strand
CTGGGTTAGGTGTACTCACTCCAGTCGGTAACACTGTAAAGGATGCGTGGGACAATATTTTAGCGGGAAAAAGCGGTGCAGGCTTAATTGAGCATTTTGATACCTCTGCCTTCGCAACCCGTTTTTCTGCAGCAGTTAAAAATTTCGAACCTTGACGCATATATGAACCCCAAAGACGGGGCGTAAGAATGGATCTCTTCATTCAATACGGTATGGTAGCAGCCATGCAGGCGATTGAGGATGCTGGTCTTGAGGTTACTGAAGAAAACGCACCTCGTATTGGCTGTGCGATTGGTTCTGGAATTGGTGGTTTGCCGATGATCGAGCGAACCCATGACTTACTGAATACGTCTGGACCTAGAAAGGTATCTCCCTTTTTTGTACCAGGTAGTATCATCAATATGATCGCAGGTAATTTAGCAATCAAGTATGGATTCCGAGGCCCAAATATTGCGATTACCACGGCGTGTACTTCCGGTACTCATAACATAGGACATGCCATGCGCATGATACAGTATGGTGATGCCGATATTATGATTGCCGGTGGGGCTGAAATGGCAACCACACCCCTAGGTATTGCAGGGTTTTCGGCAGCAAGAGCCTTATCTACACGCAATGATGACCCGCAAGCCGCTAGCCGTCCCTGGGATCGAGACCGTGATGGTTTTGTGTTAGGAGAGGGTGCTGGTATTTTAGTATTGGAGTCTTACGAAAGTGCTAAAGCGCGTGGTGCTAAAATTTATTGCGAGTTAGCTGGTTTTGGTATGAGTGATGATGCCTTCCATATGACGGCTCCTCCTGAAGATGGTGCTGGTGCTGCTTTGTCGATGAGAAATGCGATGAAGGATGCCCAGATGAACCCAGATGAGGTTCACTACATCAATGCTCATGGTACGTCTACGCCAGCAGGTGATATCGCTGAGTCGAATGCGGCTAAGGCTGTATTAGGTCATGCGGCTTCTCAAGTGCGCATGAGTTCAACCAAGTCGATGATCGGGCATCTTTTAGGTGCCGCAGGTGCTGTAGAAGCTGCTTTTTCTGTTTTAGCGATCAGAGATCAGGTTGCACCGCCAACCATTAATTTGGATAATCCTTCTGATGGTTGTGATTTGAACTATGTAGCGCACCATGCCCAGCCCTGTGTGGTAAAAGGCGCTATGTCCAACTCCTTTGGATTTGGTGGTACCAACGGGACACTCATATTTAGACAGATGTAAATCTTTCTTCTCAACACAAGGAAGTGTGTACTATGTACGATTGCAGTGAGCTTCACTTTATTCCTATGACAGACGTTATACATCAGCTCGTAAATGGTCAGACAAGTAAAGATCTTAATATCCAAGATCGCGGACTCAGTTACGGTCATGGGGTTTTTGAAACACTGAAAATCTCCGCGGGTCAGGCTGTACTTTGGCGTGAACACCTAGATCGTCTAGTTACGAGTTGCCAGCGCTTAAAAATCTCGACGGATCACTTACAAACAGATCTTGAAAGTGATCTGCTTAAACTTCCGGTTCAAGAACAGGCGGTTTTGAAAATTATCATCACGGCAGGTGTGGGTGGTCGCGGTTATCAGGTACCCGAAAAGGCAACCCCGACACGTATTGTTCAGATTTTTCCTTATCCAGTTTATTCTGATCAGCCCGAACAGCTTGGGATTAAAGCACGTTGGTGTCAAATACAACTCAGTTCAGCGCCGCTATTAGCCGGCATGAAGCATCTCAATCGCTTGGAGCAGGTTTTGGCTAGATCCGAGTGGAGTGATGCTAGCATTAAAGAAGGCATCGTCTGTGGTTGTGATGGCTTTCTGGCTGAAGGCACTATGAGCAATCTGTTTCTGATAAAGAATGGTGTTCTTAAAACGCCAATTCTTCATAGTTATGGTGTTGAAGGCATAATGAGGAACTACCTGCTTGATCTTGCTAAAGCCAACGCTATTCCGGTTGAGGTTACTCAGTTGACTAAAGCGGATTTATTGAGTGCTGATGAAGTCTTCTTCTGTAATAGTTTGATTGAAATTTGGCCCCTGCGACAATTGGAAGAACATTGTTTTGAAATTGGTCCGATTACACGTAAACTTCAAAGTTTGTTGAAGGCTGAGTCGCTATAGATGTTAAAAAAAACTTTTTCTGCTGTTTGCGCTGCTGATTGCGATGGTTCTTGCCGCTGCTTGGTATCTTTTTGATTATCATGAGCGTCAGTTGTCTGTGTCATTACCTATTGAGGAATCTACAGTCATCAATGTGAACCCCGGAACTAGTTTTCAACAGTTGATGAGACGGTTTGAGTCGAAAGGCTGGGTCAGTAATGCTGACTTTATGAGACTTTACATCAGACTTCACCCCGAAATCACTTCAATACGTGCGGGTGAATATGCTATTGAACCTGGGAGTAGCCTTCTAGACGTCATCGGAAAAATGAATCGAGGAGAGGTGATCGCGCATCGCTTTACAATCATTGAAGGACACACTTTTCGCCAGTTAATGTCTGCCTTGCAAGCGGATGATCGTCTGCAATTTACATTGGAAGGAAAAACAGAACAAGAAATAATGGAGGCAATAACCGGTGATCCCGATCTGCCTGCTGAAGGTATGTTTTTGGCTGAAACTATCAATTTATTCGTGGTGCAACGGATGTTGAAATTTTGCGCAGAGCTTATAGGGATCTGCAAGCGTTTCTTGAAGGTCAGTGGATGAATCGAGATGAAAGTCTGCCTTACAAGTCTCCTTATGAAGCCATTATCATGGCCTCTATTATTGAGCGCGAAACTGGCGTTCCTGAAGAGAGAAGCAAAATTGCAGGCGTATTCGTGAGACGTTTGAATATAGGTATGCGACTGCAAACTGACCCCACTGTTATTTATGGTATGGGTGATCGTTTTCAAGGGCGTATCACGCGGGCAGATCTTCAAC
>JAJOJN010000029.1 GCA_021208565.1 Nitrincola sp. | reverse complement strand
GCTTCCGGTTGACGATCAAGATCATTTAATAGACCCGCCATGGCCAGCGTCAGGTCTTCTGAATTAGGCTGTTGCTCCAGCATAAAACGAAGATCTTGCTCCACCAGATCAAAGCGGTCCGCTTGGCGGTTCATTTCAACCCGAATCATGCGAGCAGCCGTTTCGTCGGGGTTGATTGCAAGGGCTTCATCGATTAACGCCATAGAACGATCATTCTCACCCAACATGCGGTGAGCACCCGCGAGTACGATAAGCGTATCGGTACTCTGATCATTAATCATTAAGCTGCGCATTCCTTCAGTCATGGCCGCTTGAGGATCACCCTGTTGCAAGGCGACAGTCGCTTTAACCAGTATAGCATCCGCATTTTCAGGCTCTACCGCCAAAATCTCATCCGCTTTAGTCGCAGCATTTTGCGATTCACCCACCACAACCAGCAATCGAGCAAGACGTAGCTTGTTATCTAAATCATCGGGCGCTAAACGTTCGATTCTAACCAAGCGACTGTAAAGTGACTCCCAGTTCTCTTCCTGCTCAGCTATTCGAGCCAAGTAGCGATGTGCATCCACATTGTCAGGATCGATCTGCAGTACATTTCGAAACTGCAAATTGGAGCGTGCAATATCGCCCTGTTCCAGAAACTCCCGTCCACTGTCAAGGTATCCCTGAATACTGCTTTCTTTGTCACCACAACCTGCAAGCGCCACTGCTACTAGCAGTGAAAGCGCGCTACGACGCAAGACTTTTCCCTTCATAACTCACCTTTCTTTGGTAGGACTTGGACCAACTCAGGATAGGCGGCCCGCACAAAATCTTTTAAACGCTGCTCTGCAATCTCAACCGGTTCTGTATAGTGAAAAGGCGTAACAACACGCACTAAGGCACCATCAGTTCGATTGTATCTAAGTGCATCGGTCAGCAGCTTCCATTTTTTTAGATATTCATTGGCGATAGGCTCACCGCGCTCTTGAAACCAGTAGTAAACCAGCTGAGACTCTAAACCACGTCGAATAATGACTCGATTGACAGGAATATCATCGATATAAGTACGACGGATATCAGCGATTTCCCAACCCCCGCCCGGGATACAAACACGCGGTGAATGGGGTGACACGCCTTTACGCTGGGAAGCATAATAGGCTACATAAAAATTGACTAAGGGTTCTTGCTCTCTTTCAAAGTTCATCATCAGGTAATCTGTTAACTGCAGCACTTGAATGGTTCGAGTATCCATGCTGCCATGGCTACCGGTCCACTCACCTAAACGGTCTGGAAAGGCGGCTAAATGAACATCAATGGGGGCTGACTCAACACGTCGATCAAAGGCTTGAACGCCCAAAGCAGCAACAAAAGTGAGCGTCACCATCAGTAACATGGGTATGGGTAGGCTTCTGCCTGCCTGACGAGCACGCGCTTGAGCGAGTGCTTCTTCCGAGGGTGTTTGGATATTCAAGCCAAATACATCAAATAAACCACGACGACGCGTGACGCGTTCTAAAATCTCAATTTCCAGTGCAAGGATAGCGGCACAGGCCACGAAAATAATCCAGCCCTCAAAATCATGTAGAAAACCTTCGGCATGCGAAATTCCCCAGCCATTGACCAACCAGCCTGTAACCCCAATACGAAAGCTGTTCATTAGAATGGTAATTGGGACAGTCGACAAAAACAGGATAGCTCGCTTCCAGAGCGGTGCTTGATAAAAATATGCGGCGATAAAACCCAAGCAGGTTAAGGGAAATAGACAGCTTAACCCACTACAGGCTTCAACCACCTGTAGTTTATAAGCGCCCAGATCTATCACGTTACCACTTAAATAGACGGGAATTCCCATCATTTGATGAACATCACACCTATTTCTGAAGACCAGAGTTGTAAACGTGCCGTTAATACCGCTTCTAGAAAGTAAGGTAAAGGGATAGCAAAAGCCAAAAGGACAATAGGAATGAACGTATGCTTTGCCGCTTTGCCGAGTGCCGTAATTGAAAAACCCGCCAAAAGTAAAAGAAATGCATATTGAACAAGAATATAAAGTGCAGATATCTCGCCTATAAACGCAATCACCAGCGCTATTAAAATCACAGGTGTACCTAACCAGCTTCCTGAGCGATACTCAGTGGCTATCATCAGGCGTTTTTCCCAGAGTATGTACAAAGACACTAGCGGTATCAGAAAGCCATGACTGTACTCTTCTTGCTTAATCCAACGCTCAACAACTTCTGTTAAGCCGCCAAAGGACAGAAAAAAAGCCGCTAGTAAGGCAAAGCCAAACAGCAAGAGCGCATAGCCGTTAATCAGTGGTTTCAGGGTTGCAAAATCCTGTTGCATTTCCTTTAAGAACGACACAATCACCTCTTCGATATTTGATGAGCCAGCTCTATCCCTGATGCTTGAGAGACAGCTGTTAATACTTGTAAAAATGCATCAATTTCTGGACTCGAGCGGTCAGCATCTTCCACGTCAAGCTGAAGATAGTGTATCTGATCCAGACTTTCATTCAGAGCATTGTACAAGGTCTGAAGTTCATTTGCTGTTGGTCTACCGGACAATATCAGCTTGAAGCGATTTTTTTCGATGGGCGTTAAGACCAGGGTTGCACTACTGTGTGTAGAATTACTAAAACGCTTTTTTTAACAAGCACGTTGCCATTTTTAGGGCCGCAAAGCCATCACTGGCGTAGCGTTTCCATAGATAGGGTTCTTCAACAATACGCCAAAGCCACTCAAGACCGAGTTTTTGCCACACTTTTGGTGCACGTTTAACAGTGCCTGCAACAAAGTTAACCACTGCGCCCAAGTGACTCACAACGGGTACTTGTATTTTATCAAGATTGTGGAGTATCCAAGCTTGACCTTTTTTAGCCCCCAAGGAGACCACCAAGAAATCCGCTTGAGAGAGGTTGATCTTTTCAATGATCTCGGGGGTGCTCATCGAAGCGACGTCTCCCCTTCCAGGATCATGAAGCACAACAC
>JAJOJN010000066.1 GCA_021208565.1 Nitrincola sp. | reverse complement strand
GTTGTTGGCCTCTGTTGATCAGTGCAAAAAGTGCTTCAGGTTCATTCCAAAAAAATTTGAGTCACATTTCCTTGGATATTAGCCGGTGGGTAATCAAAAACAAAAGCTGTCGGTGGCGAAACTAAACTGGATTCCTGTTGCTGTACAAGGAAGCGCTTATGTTGACCGGCGCGCAGCTGATCTCGTGCAAGGCTTGCAAGTGAGGGATCTACCCTAAAGGCACGTTCAGAAGTTACTTCTACCTTTTGCGCATGTGCTGGGCTTAAAAAAAACAACATGATTAGGCTGCTGAAAAACAGAAGCTGTCTAGTCCTTAAAATCATCGGTTAAACAGCCTCCTTTGAGCTTGGTGTTCAAAAAGTGTAGCTTGAACTCTTCACTGCACCACCAGGAACTAAGCCAGCTCCTCTTCTAATAGGTTGGTTAGTTTCTCTTTCAATCATTCGAATGAGCTGACTTCTGCTGACCTGCATTGTCATTTGAGTGACGCCCACGCCATCTTCTAAAATCTCTTGATTGGTAATCGATGCGCCTTGAATAAAGGAGTTCAGTTGTGTTCTTAAGCGATCGTTACCCGCCATGTAATTGTTTAAATCGCTGTCACCTTGAATATAAATGCCAGCTACCTGCTCAGCAAGTTTGCGATAAGCGTCAAGCTCTGAGGCACGTAGTGTCATTAATCTTCGCTGGGCTGCATTTGCAAAAGTGTTCTTAGGTGCACCATAGCCAGTGACATTAACAATAATAATGTCTGATTCATTTCTGAAGGCTTCACCGCGTGTGTTGTGCTGTGTCGTGCACCCTGTCAGGAAGATAACAGCGGATACGATAATCAAAAAAGTTTTTTCATGATATGGGTCTCGTTATATGGCATGGCAAATGATGCATCTATTATATTAGATACCTATATCGGGTCTTGCTAGAAAAACTTTAAACATTACTTTCAACTCGATGTTGTTCATGTCTAATTACTGTGCTGTATATGTTCATCCAGCTTCTCACAAATCGCTCGTTGTAAACGTTCACAGAGCTCTGGGTCGCTGATCGCGTTGCCGTCGGCGTCGGTGATGAAGAAAAAGTCTTCCACTCGTTCGCCTATGTTGGAGATTTTAGCTTTTCGCACTGAAATGCCAAATTCGATAAAAATTCTTCCTAAACGTGCCAGTAGTCCAGGTCTATCAGAAGTGAAGACTTCGAGCACTGTCTGTTGACTACTTGGATCGTTACTCAGGTTGACGCTGGTAGGAATGGTGAACAGCTTTAATACTCGCGGAACACGTCGTTGAATGATTTCTGGGAAATCATTCGGATCATCCAATTCATCTGTCAGGTGTTTTTGTATGGTTTTTAGGTAATTGGGATCATCAGACAGTGGTTGGTTTTCCTCAGTTAACACGGTATAGGTATTCAGCGTACGACCGTTGTCAGTTGGAATAATGCGTGCATCCACAACACTGAGATGAAGTTGGTCTAGTGCGGCCACCGTTGCTGGGAAAAGATAGGGTAGATCATCTGCATAGATAAAGATTTCGGTGGCGCCCTCGTAAAGTCGATAAGAGGTTTTGTGAACCTGAATCAAGGGTAAGGGTGCATCACCGTGTTCGAGTATGATCTGCGTGTGCCAGGCGATATTTCCGGAGTCTTCCCGCATAAAGTATTCGTCACCTAGCAAGCTCCAGAAGCGGCGTACCTCTTCTTCGCTTTTATTCATGCGCTGAAGCAGTTGTAAGGCTTCATGTTGCAGTTGTTCAATTCGATCTTCCTTGTTCATTGGGTTTTCAAGTCCGCGTCGTAAGGCGCGCTTGGTTTCGGTGTAGAGTTGACGAAGTAGTGTGCCTCTCCAGCTGTTCCAAAGAGTGTGGTTGGTTGCATTGATGTCGGCAACCGTCAGAACGTAAAGATAGTTGAGATGCACAATATCTCTGACTTCTAATGCAAATTTGTGAATCACTTCAGGGTCTGAGATATCGCGTCGTTGTGCGGTCATCGACATCAATAAGTGTCGTCTGACAAGCCAGGCGACCAGTTGTGTATCCCACTTGCCAATGTGGTGGCGTTTACAAAAGCCTATGACATCTTCGGCACCAAGTTCTGAGTGATCACCGCCACGTCCCTTAGCGATATCGTGATAGAGACCGGCTATGTAGAGAAGCTCGATTTTGGGCAGTTGATTGATGACACGGTGAGCCAGCGGAAAATGCTCTTGCATGTTCTCATGTCTAAATTGACGCATCATCTGAATCACTTTGAGGGTGTGTGCATCTACAGTGTAGATGTGAAACAGATCATGCTGCATTTGACCCACAATTTTGCCAAACTCAGGCAGGTATCTGCCAAGAATACCATAGCGATTCATGCGTTTTAGCTGTGTCGATACACCTTCTGGAGATCGTAATAGCTCCATGAATAAAGAAGTGTTTCTAAGGTCTTGTCGGAACTCATTGTTAATCAGGTGGCGATGTTCGCGGATTAGACGAATGGTAGAGGCACGAACACCTTTAATTTCAGGATGTTGTGCTAGGAGCACAAAGACTTCCATCATGGCGAAGGGATGGTGCTCAAAAACAGTTTCGTAAGCGGCTTCGAGATACTGGTTACGAATGCGAAAACGACTATTTAATGGTGCAACTTGATGGGGGTCGTCACCGCGTAAAATGACTTCGTCAAAGTATTGCAGTAGCAGGTCGTTAAATTCGGACATGGCTTTCGCGACGCGATAGTAGTTGCTCATGAACTGCTCTACGGCCAGTGCACCCTCTTTATCTTCGTAGCCGAAAAAGGCGGCTAAGCTGCGCTGATGGTCGAAAAGTAATCTATCTTCACGTTTTTTGCATAGCATGTGTAATGCGTAACGCACAGTCCAAAGATAGAGCTCTCCCTTGTTTAGGGATTCAAGTTCATTTTCGGTTACAAAGCCATGCTCAACAAGGTCGCGTAAATAGGTGGCACCAAAGTGACGTTTTGCAACCCAGCCAATCGTTTGTAAATCACGCAATCCACCAGGTGAGTTTTTTAGGTTGGGTTCAAGGTTGTACTCAGTATTGTTCGTGCGTTCATGACGCTCATTTTGCTCTTGCAGCTTGGCTTTAAAGAACTCTTTGTCTGACCAAGCATTATCAGAAGTGACTTGGGCATACATGGTCTGCTGCAGATCAGGATTACCACAGAGTGTGCGCGACTCAATTAAATTGGTCGCGATGGTAATATCATTTTGAGATTCGTCATAGCACTCTTGTATTGAGCGAACACTAGAGCCGATATCAAGCTTTAAATCCCAAAGCAGGGTTAAAAAGCCGCTGATACTCTCAGAGAAGTCATTGGGGTCGATCTGGTCAGTCAAAAGAAGAATGTCAATGTCGGAGAAGGGGTGTAACTCTCCTCGACCATACCCCCCCACAGCCACCAGGGCAATGTTGGCTTGGCTCGGCCAGCTAAAAAGATTCCAAGCCAATGTGAGAACCTGATCTACAACCCAGGCGCGACCATAAATAAGTCGACGAATATCATTGCCATCACGAAAGTCTCGATTCATGAGTGCTTCAGAGTTGCGCAGCGCATTTCTAAGCAGAATAAGAGGCTTTTCATTTCCTTGATGTAGGGCATCACGTAACTCATCAAGGTCAAGATATTCGGGTACTGGCTGAGTGTAGACAGGTGTTTGGCTCATGATTAAAAGGACTCTTCTGAACGACGTGTGAGGACTTCTACGCCATCTGCGGTCACAAGTAAGGTGTGTTCCCACTGAGCAGAAAGGCGGCGATCTGCGGTTTCTACCGTCCAGCCGTCCCGCTTTGAGAGTTTAACTTGACGTTTGCCTGCATTAATCATGGGTTCGATGGTAAAGGTCATTCCCTCTAAGAGTATTTCGCCTGTGCCTGCTTTGCCGTAATGAAGCACCTGAGGGTCTTCGTGAAATTCACTGCCAATGCCATGTCCACAATACTCACGTACCACGCTGTAGTGATTTTTTTCGGCATATTGTTGGATGACAGCGCCGATGTCACCAAGACGAGCGCCGGGTTTAACCAGTGCTATACCTTTATACAAACATTCTTGGGTGATCTCGCAAAGGCGTTTGGCGTGGTCAGCAACCTGGCCTACATAAAACATTTTACTTGTGTCGCCGTAGTAGCCATCTTTGATGACAGTTATGTCGATGTTGACGATGTCGCCATCCTTAAGGGGTTTGTCGTTAGGTATTCCGTGACAAACAACATGATTAACCGAGGTGCAGATCGATTTGGGAAAGCCATGGTAGTTGAGCGGGGCTGGAATGCGCCTTGGACGTTAACGATATAGTCATGACAGATCTGATTTAATTCGTTGGTGCTAACACCAGGCTGGACATGAGGTTCGATCATTTCAAGCACTTCAGCCGCAAGTCTTCCTGCGACACGCATTTTTTCAATTTCTTCAGCTGTTTTCAGGCTAATACTCATGGCTCTGATAGATTCCTAAATAATGCTCAAGGTGACCTGTGCTTTGACAGATATTATGCAAACTTAACCTATGTGAAATGTTGTAGTTGCATTGTAGCGAATAACGGCTCTAAGTGATAACAATAACCTAGTGATTAGGTGGGTTTTTGTCAAAAAGGTTTCTTCTCAAGCAAGATGTGACAAAAAATGTTTGAATGACTGTTAGGGTTGTAAAGACATGGAACAATTTTAGCTTTAAAAAAAGTGGATGCTGTGGTATAAAATGCGCTCCAAAAAATCAGTGCTTAGGCACAATTAACACACACACTTACCGGCACAGGCTTTCTGGGTGCTGCTTCGGCAGTGGAAAGATGGGGTAGGTGGAGGTTAAACCCATTACAGGAAATATTTGAAATGGCAAGAGTTTCAATGCGTGACCTGCTAAAAGCAGGCGTTCACTTCGGTCACCAAACACGTTACTGGAATCCAAAGATGACTAAGTACATCTTCGGTGCGCGTAACAAGATTCATATCATCAACCTAGAGCACACGCTGCCTGCACTGAATAACGCACTTGACGTTGTTCATAATATGGCTTCCAACAAAAATAAAATCATGTTTGTTGGTACTAAGCGCGCTGCAGGTAAGGTGATTCGTGAAGAAGCTACTCGTGCGGGTATGCCTTACGTGAATCACCGTTGGTTAGGTGGTATGTTGACCAACTACAAAACTATCCGTCAGTCTATCCGTCGTTTGCGTGAGTTGGAAACAATGTCACAAGACGGTACTTTCGATAAGTTGACCAAAAAAAGAAGCGCTAATGCGTGCTCGTGAGATGGAAAAGCTTGAGCGTTCTATCGGCGGTATCAAAGAGATGGGCGGTTTGCCAGATGCTCTTTTCGTTATCGACGTAGATCATGAGCGTATCGCGATCAACGAAGCTAACAAGCTAGGTATTCCAGTTATCGGTATTGTTGATACTAACAGCAATCCAGATGGCGTTGATTACGTGATTCCTGGTAACGATGATGCGCTTCGTGCAATTCAGATCTATGCTCGTTCAATTGCCGATGCGTGCATTGAAGGTCAGGGTAAATCTGTTTCTGACAAAAGCGAATTCGTAGAAGTCGAAGAAACTGCAGCTGAGTAATCAGTTTGTAAGCTTGGTATGACAAGCTGAATAGATTTCGATCTGGGGGAGCGATGCTCCCCTTTTTTCGACTAGAGTAATGATTAATTGAGAGTTGAGGATTAGGAAATGGCGAATATCTCTGCTGCAATGGTTAAAGAGCTTCGTGAGCGTACTGGTTTAGGTATGATGGAGTGTAAAAAAAGCACTCGTAGAAGCAGAAGGCGATATCGAAAGAGCGATTGATGATTTGCGCAAGTCTTCTGGTATGAAGGCGGCTAAAAAAAGCGGGTCGTACGGCTGCCGATGGTGTTGTTGCATTGCGCGTTGCAGACGATAACAGCTACGCTGTTTTGGTTGAAGTCAACTCGGAAACTGACTTCGTTGCACGTGATGATAACTTCCTAAACTTTGTCCAGACTGTTTTGGCTAAAGCGTTTGCAGAAAAGCAAACAGATGTTGCTGCCTTAATGTCAGGTGAGTTAGAAGCAGCGCGTGAAGCACTGGTTCAGAAGATTGGCGAGAACATCAGTGTTCGTCGTGTATTCTTAGTTGAAGGTGCGCTAGTGGATGGCTACGTCCACAGTACAAATCGCCTAGCGGCTGTTGTGGCTTTAACAGCTGGTCAAGCAGAATTGGCGCGTGATGTTGCGATGCACGTAACTGCAGTTAACCCACGTGTAGCCAAGCCTGAAGATATGCCACAAGAAGAGCTGGCTCGTGAAAAAGAGATCATCATGGCTCAACCTGATATGGAAGGTAAGCCACAAGAGATCAAAGAGAAAATGGCTGTCGGTCGTATCAAGAAATTCTTGGCTGAGAATAGCTTGGTGGAGCAGGCGTTTGTTAAGAACCCTGAACAAACTGTTGGTCAGTTGGTTAAAGCTGCTGGTGCAGACGTCGTTTCTTTCATTCGCGTAGGTGTGGGTGAAGGTATCGAAGTTGAGAAGAAAGACTTCGCTGCAGAAGTTGCTGAGCAGTTGAAAGGCTAAGCACTATTCCCGCTTAGTGTTACCCTAAAGCCAGACATGATTCGTTCTGTCTGGCTTTAATACGAATGCCGTTTGCGTTCATAAAAAGACTGCGTAATCACGCTGTTTTCGAGTACACTGTTGCAACTTATTGAGTGCGGAGAACTGAACAATGCCGAGCGCTGATAAACAATCCAGATACAAACGTATACTTCTTAAGCTTAGTGGCGAAGCCTTATTGGGCGAAGAGAATTTCGGTATTGACCCTAAAGTACTCAATCGAATGGCGCTAGAAATAGGTCAACTGGTTGGGATAGTGTGCAAATTGGTATCGTCATCGGCGGTGGTAATTTATTTCGTGGTGCTGCATTAAGTGCGGCAGGACTTGATCGTGTGACAGGTGATCACATGGGTATGTTGGCGACCGTAATGAATGCCTTGGCGATGCGCGATGCGCTGGAGCGCTGCAACATTGCTACACGAGTCATGTCGGCTATCCCTATGTCGGGTGTTGTTGATCATTATGATCGTCGTAACGCCATGCGCTATTTGCGACAGCAGGATGTGGTAATTTTTGCCGCAGGAACTGGCAATCCATTTTTTACCACAGATTCTGCGGCCTGTCTGCGCGGTATCGAGATTGAGGCTGATGTGGTGGTAAAGGCCACAAAAGTGGATGGCGTGTATACTGCAGATCCGATGAAAGATCCGACGGCGAAGCGCTACAAACATTTAAGTTTTGATGAAGTCTTGGATAAGCAGTTAGGTGTCATGGATATGACAGCGATCTGTCTCACTCGTGATCATGATATGCCAGTGCGTGTGTTTAATATGAATAAGCACGGCGCTTTAGTTAACTTGGTGATGGGTGGTGATGAAGGAACGCTCATTGACGCTGGACCCGCTGCAGGAGAAACTTATGCTGAATGATATTACTAAAGATGCCGAAGTGCGGATGAAGAAAAGCATCGAAGCACTTGTGGAGAATTTCAAGAAAATCCGTACAGGTCGTGCTCACCCTAGCATTCTAGAGAGTGTACAGGTGTCCTATTATGGCTCCATGATGCCGATCTCTCAGGTGGCCAATATTACGGTAGAGGACTCTCGCACCCTCACCATTATTCCTTGGGAAAAGAAGATGGTACCTGAGGTCGAAAAAGCGATTATGAAGTCGGACTTGGGTATTAATCCGAATACGGCAGGTGATGTTATTCGTGTGCCTATGCCAGCTTTGACGGAAGAAACGCGTAAGGGATATATTAGACAAGCAAGAGCCGAAGCAGAAGCTGGCAAAGTGGCTATTCGCAATATCCGTCGTGATGCCAATGGTAGTATTAAAGATCTTCTAAAAGAAAAATCCATTAGCGAAGATGAAGAGCGTCGTGGTGAAGATCAGGTTCAAAAACTCACCGATAAATATGTATCGGAAGTGGACGCATTGCTGGCTCAAAAAGAGTCGGATTTAATGGAAATTTAATGTATCTACTGGATTGCGGGGCGCAAGTCCCGCCACTCTTCTTATGTCCACATCTGATTCAACATTAACATCAGCATCTTTGCCGCGACATGTTGCCATCATTATGGATGGTAATAATCGTTGGGCAAAGCAGCGTCATCTGCCCGGTCTTGCCGGTCACAAAGCGGGCGTTAACAGTGTAAGACAAACCATTGAAGCCTGTGTTGAAATGGGTATTGAGGTCTTAACCTTGTTTGCTTTCAGTAGCGAAAATTGGAAGCGTCCTGAAAAAGAAGTCAGTGGTCTTATGGAGCTCTTTTTGATCTCATTAGATCGTGAGGTTAAAAAACTTCATCGTCATGGCATTCGTTTAAATATTATTGGTGATCGAAGTCGCTTTTCTGACAAGCTACAGCAGCGTATGGCAGATGCTGAATTGCTAACCCAGGATAACACCCGTTTGCTGCTTAATATTGCGGCTAATTACGGTGGGCGATGGGACATTCTTGAAGCGGCAAAACAATTGGCCAAGGAGTATGCATCAGGGCAGATCGATTTAGATGCCTTTGATGAAGACAGGCTAAGTCAAATGACCTCTCTTAAAGGGGTGCCTGATCCGGATCTTTGTATACGAACCGGAGGTGAAGAGCGAATCAGTAATTTTCTGATTTGGCAAATGGCGTATACTGAGCTTTATTTTTGTGATTGTTACTGGCCTGATTTTGATAAAAATGAACTCAGAAAAGCGGTTGAAAATTATGCTAATCGTCAACGACGCTTTGGTAAAACATCAGACCAGATAGAGGCTTCATAGTGCTGAAACAACGTGTGATCACAGCTGTAATACTCGGCTTACTTGTATTAAGTGCAGTGCTCTGGGCACCTGTCTGGTTGTTTTCGCTGTTGATTGCTGGTGTTACTCTCTACGGTGCTTGGGAGTGGTCAAACTTCTGTAGAATAAGCCATCAAAGTCGTTTGATTTATGTGGCTGTGGGTGGTGGTATTATGGGCGTGATCTCGCTGATTGGGCTCAATCACCTGCTGACCTCGGTGTTGATTCTTGCAGGTCTTTTTTTGGTTATTGGCCATTGTTATGGTATTGCGCTATCCCGAAGGATTACGTTGGTCCGCTTGTCGTCCAAAGTTGATTATCGGTATGTGGGTGTTAATTCCTGCTTGGGCTGCTCTGACGGCAATTAAAGCATTACCAGATGGTGAGTGGTTGATCTTACTGCTGTTACTTCTAGTTTGGGGTGCAGATACGGGTGCCTATTTTACTGGCAGAGCCTTGGGTAAGCGCAAATTGATGCCACGAGTTAGTCCCGGTAAGACGCTTGAGGGAGTCTACGGTGGTTTAGTTGTCTGTGTAGTGATTGCCGCCATCTATGCTTTTTTTAGAGAACTTTCCTTGAATTCGGCGGTCTTTTTAATGCTTCTTGCCGTATTAACGGCTGTAGCATCTGTTTTAGGTGACTTGTTTGAAAGTATGTTCAAGCGCGAACGTGGCATTAAGGACAGTGGAACCTTGCTGCCAGGTCATGGTGGTGTGCTTGATCGTATTGATAGCATTACCGCGGCTGCCCCAATTTTTTTTATTAGGTTTGATCTATTTTCCAGTGCTTTAAGCCTGCGACCAAATTGATCTGGAGTCTTGTATGGGTTTAATCCAGACCATTCTAGCGACACTTGTTACCTTGGGAATTCTCGTTACTATCCATGAGTGGGGTCACTATTGGGTGGCGCGACGCTGCGGTGTGCGGGTGCTGCGATTCTCTGTAGGTTTTGGTAAGCCGCTATTTTCATGGCGTGGTAAGGATGAAACCGAGTATGTCGTCGCAGCCATTCCGCTAGGTGGTTATGTGCGCATGCTTGATGAGCGAGAGGATAAAGTTCCGCCGGAGTGGCAGGGGCAAGCCTTTAATACCAAGCCAGTCGGCCAGCGTATCGCCATAGTGGCTGCGGGGCCTATTGTGAATCTCCTCTTTGCCGTTCTGGCCTATTGGTTTTTATTTGTCGTCGGTACTAACGTTGTGGTGCCTAAGGTGGGTGAGGTTAGACCGGGTTCACCTGTGGAAATTGCAGGTATTCAAGCCGGCCAAGAAATTAAATCGATCAATGGCTTTCGTGTTGATTCATGGGATCAGGTTAATTTAAGACTGGCGGCGTTGATAGGTGACACCCGTGTTATCGATGTTGAAACAGCGGAGCCTAATCGTGCACCACGCACCTACCAGGTTAGCCTAAATGATTGGCGTGTTGATTTAGAGCGTGAATCGCCTGTTGCTGCTATAGGATTTGTGCCCTGGCGACCTGATATAGCGCCTGTATTGGGGCAGTTGGTCAATGATGGCAGAGCAGCACAAGCGGGATTGCAAACAGGTGATATCATCCTAGCGCTTAATGGTATGCCGGTTGATAGTTGGCAGTGGCTCGTTGAGCAGATTCAAGGCAGTCCAGAAGAATCCTTGGCGTTTGAGGTGAGTCGTCAAGGGCGCGTGTTATTGATCGATGTAACACCTGCTGCCAGAGTCGGTGAAGATGGTACTTTATCAGGTTTTATTGGTGCCGGCGTGCAGATGCCTGAGTGGCCTGATGAGATGCTTCGTGAAATTCGTTACGGGCCAATTCAAGCGCTTGGCATGGGGATTGAACGCACGGGGCAGATGATCATGTTAACCCTAGATTCAATCCGTAAAATGATTGTCGGAATCATTTCAGTTAAAAACTTGAGTGGGCCCATAACCATTGCTAAAGTGGCGGGTGATTCTGCTGCTTCGGGGCTAGAAACCTTTATAATGTTTCTAGCCTACCTGAGTATCAGTCTAGGAATTTTGAATTTGTTGCCAATACCTATGCTAGATGGCGGCCATCTGATGTATTATATGGTTGAGCTGATCAGAGGTAAGCCGGTGAGTGAGCAAGTGCAAATGATTGGGTTGAAGATTGGGATGTTTCTACTCTTCAGTTTAATGGCGCTGGCAATCTTTAATGATCTCGCTCGCCTGTAAGGCAACACTATAACGACGGACTAACAGAAAGTATCGAAACCATGAAGCGTACGCTAATCCTGATCCTGATATCTTTGTTCTGGTTATCCCCATTGCAAGCTCAAACCTTCCCATTTGTCGTCAGCGACATTCGGGTAGAGGGTGTGCAACAGGTTGACCTTGGAACAGTTTTTAGAAACTTCCCGATCTCTACTGGAGATCAAGTGGATTCTGCACAGTTGGCCGCGGCAACGCGTCAGTTGTTTCGTTCAGGTTTCTTTGATGATGTTCAATTAAATCGTGACGGTGATGTGTTGGTGCTTGTTCTACGTGAGCGTCCTGCCGTCGCTATTATTCGTATTGCGGGTAATAAAGCGATTAAAGAAGAGCAGTTGCGCGAAGGTTTAAGGCAGTCTGGGCTGCAAGAGGGTGACGTTTTTCGCCGTGCAACGCTTGATCAGATTGAGCTTGATCTGATGCGCGTTTATGCCGCACAAGGTCGTTATGGTGCTAATATCACGACAGAGGTTGAAAATCTGCCCGGTAACCGTGTGGCGTTGAATATCAACATCACTGAAGGTCGGATAGCAACGATTCAGCACATTAATATCGTCGGTAATGAATCTTTCTCTGATGCTGAACTGCTCGACCTCTTCTCTCTGAAACTGCCAAACTGGCTGTCCTTCTGGAGAAAAGATGATCAGTATTCACGCGAGAAGTTAGCGGGCGATCTTGAGCGTTTGCGTTCACATTACTTGGACCGTGGTTTTATCAACTTCTCAATCGATTCTACTCAGGTTTCTGTATCCCCAGATAAACAAGACGTCTTCATCACTGTCGGTATTTCAGAGGGACAGCAATTCCGTGTTGGCGAAGTGCTGCTGATCGGTAATCTTGTGCTCCCTGAAGAGCAGCTGCTGAGTAAAATGAGCCTAGGTGAAGGCGATGTGTTTTCTCGCCGTGAAATGACCGACTCACAAGAGCGACTGGAAAGATTGCTCGGTGATCAAGGTTTTATGTTTGCCAACGTGAGTCCTATTCCTCAAGTTGATGAGGCATCTGGTACGGTTTCTTTGCGCTATTTTATTGAGCCAGGCAAGCCGACCTACGTGCGTCGAATTCTAGTGCGTGGCAATACTCGTTCAACCGATGAAGTGGTGCGCCGCGAAATAGAACAGATGGAAGCAGGTATCGTTTCCACTTCTGCGATCGAACGCTCCAGAACCCGTTTGGAAAGAACAGGGCATTTCAGATCAGTAAACGTTGAAACGCGCCCTGTGCCCGGTACAGATGATCAGATCGATATTGAATTCAGTGTGGAAGAGCAACAGTCAGGTCAGTTGTCTGCCAGTATAGGATTCTCTCAGAGCGAGGGTATCATTATTCAGCTGGGCGTTTCTCAGGATAACTTCTTGGGTTCTGGTAAGAGTGTGGCATTCAACGTCTCGAACAGTTCGACGCTAACGGAGTACAGCTTTAATTATCTGGATCCTTACTTTACGGTAGACGGTGTTAGCCGTGGTTTTAACTTCTATTATCGTGAAGAAAACTTCGATGAAGACGATCGTGGTGACTACAACACCGATGGTATCGGTGGTGGTGTGACCTTCGGTTACCAATCGATGACTTCCAGCGTTTGAGTTTCTCGGGTGATGTGGAGTTTTTGAGGTTAAAGCAAAATGATACTTTGAGAAATCGAGATGATTTTGAATTAAGTCCAGATGCATATAAAGTTATTAATAAATTTATCGAGAATAATGGTGATGAATATTTGAACTGGCGTTTAACCGCTGGTTGGAGTGATAACCGTCTGAATCGTGGCTTCTTCCCGACCAGAGGACGCTCACAAGGTGCAACCTTGGAAGTATCCATTCCGGGTAGTGATTTAGAGTACTATCGTGCCCAGTACAATAATCGTTTCTATTGGCCGCTAAATAACGATGAAACCTGGGTGGCGTCTGTGCGCAGCCGCGTTGGCTATGCTGACTCTTATGGTAGTCAATCAGATTATCCATTCTTCAAAAACTTCTATGCGGGTGGTTTAACAACAGTTCGTGGCTTTGAAGCCAATACGCTGGGTCCCCGTTATTCTAGAGGTGAAGGACGTAATCCAAGATCTATGGTGGTAACGTTTAGTAGCAGGTAGTGCGGAATTGATTTTCCCGATGCCTTTCCTAAAAGACAAGAGTGCATGGCGTACCTTGGTGTTCATGGATGCTGGTAATGTCTTTACGACTAAGTGTCTGCCCGGCGCGAGCAATGCTACTTGTGTTGAGGGCGTAGACTTCGGTGACTTGCGTTACTCTGCTGGTATCGGGCTTAGCTGGTTAACACCTGTCGGTCCCTTATCTATTTCTTTAGCTAAGCCGTTAAACAGCAAAACTGGCGATGATGAAGAAGTTTTCCAATTTGTGTTAGGTCAGTCTTTCTAATTTGAGGTTATGATGAAAGTAAAAGCGTTAGCCTTTGTTCTACTCCTGTGCTCTAGCCAATGGGTGTTTGCCGATAAAGTAGTTCGCGTGTTAGGTGTTCAAGAAGCGCTGCTGAGTTCAAAAGCAGCGGGAGATTTTCGTGCGCAATTAGAGCGTGAATTCGCCAGTGATGAAACCACCTTAACCAACCTGGAACGTCAAGCTGTCGCTGCACGTGACCGTTTGGAGCAAAATCGTGGATTGGTATCTGCCGATGAATTTCAGCAGCTTGGTATGCAGTTTGAAAAAGCTTACATTGAATACCAAACCTTGGCTGAGCAGATGACGCAGCGCCGTATGCAGCGTGAAGAAGAGTTTTTGACTCAGATGCGTCCTAAGCTGGATCAGGCCATTCGTACATTGATCGAGAATGAAAATATCGAAATCATTGTCGCTAAACAAGCCACTGTTTACAGCAGCAACACGGTAGACATTACGCCGCGTGTTATTGAACTTTTGAACAGACAATAATTAGGCGTGTATAGGCTTCAAGAGTTAGCTGACTATGTTGATGGTCAGTTTCAAGGTGATGGATCACTGATGATCCGAAGCTTGGCAGCGCTTGATGTTGCCAAGCCGGATCAGCTTGCTTTTTAGCCAACCCTAAATATTTAAAGCAACTCAAGTTATCATAGCCGGTGCCGTGTTAGTCAAGCCTGAGCTGGCTGATCAGGTGACGGGAATCGCCCTTGTCGTTCAAGATCCATATCTCGCCTATGCCACACTGAGTAAACTCTTTGATTGGCGACGCCCACTTCAACCGAGAGTCGATGCAACGGCAGTTATTGCTTCAAGCGCTAGCGTGGACTCAAGTGCTGAGATTTCGGCACATGTGGTCATCGGCGAGCATGCTCATATTGCTGCGGGTGTCTTTATTGGCGCGAATAGTGTCATTGGCGATCATTGCATCATCGGTGCGGATTCGCGTATCGAATCGGGTGTGAATATCTATCCTGATGTGCATCTGGGCGACCGAGTAATAGTGCATAGTGGTACTGTGATAGGGGCGGATGGCTTTGGTTTTGCGCCTTATCAAAAACGATGGGTTAAAATCTATCAATCGGGTGGTGTGCGCATCGCCGATGATGTGGAAATCGGGGCGGGTGTCACAATAGACCGTGGTGCATTGAGTCCGACGGTGATCGAAAAAGGTGTTAAGCTCGATAATCAAATCCAGATAGCGCACAATGTGGTTATCGGTGAAGATACGGCTATCGCAGGATGCACAGGCATAGCGGGTAGTTCAAAAATTGGTAAGCGATGTACGATAGCGGGTATGGTCGGAATAACCGGACATCTTGAAATCGCCGATAATACCCATATCACCGCAATGTCTTTAGTGAGTAAATCGATTACTCAAGCGGGAGCCTACTCATCCGGTACAGGATTAGAGCCGCATCAGCAATGGAAGCGTAATGTTGTTCGCTTCAAACAGTTAGATGAATTAGCCAAACGGGTAAAGTTACTCGAACAAGCACAAACAGATAAGACTGAATAAGGTTACATAAACATGATGGATGTCAAAGAGATTCGGAAGTACTTGCCCCACCGCTATCCTTTTTTGTTGGTCGACCGTGTCATCGAGTTAGTTCCAGGTGAGTCGATAGTTGCCATTAAAAAATGTCACAGTGAATGAGCCTTTTTTTAATGGCCACTTCCCTGATCATCCCGTCATGCCAGGTGTCTTATTAGTAGAAGCGATGGCTCAAGCAGCGGGTGTGCTCGGGTTCAAAACTATGGATAAAACACCGGAAGATGGGTCCATCTATTATTTCGTGGGTGCGGATGATTTACGCTTTAAGCGCCAGTCGTTCCGGGTGATCAAGTACGTTTGGAAGCTCAGGTGCTTTCTGAGCGACGTGGTATCTGGAAATTCGCAGTTAAGGCGAGTGTAG
>JAJOJN010000040.1 GCA_021208565.1 Nitrincola sp. | reverse complement strand
AATTCACAGGGCTTCTCAGTAATCGACTTCTGATTGCCAGTCTGCTTTCGGTACTCTTTGTTTCCCTCGCCTTAACCACGGTGGTCGGTTTTATGGTGGTCGATCACAATCGCACGTTAATCCTCAGTAATCAAAAAAGCTTTACCGACCTCGTGGCGAACCGTATAGACGCTGGCTTATCTGAACGTTTTGCTTACCTGGAAACTTTAAGTGAACAACTGATACAAAACGAGGAGTTGATATCGGCGAATGATATAAAGTACCGATTAGACTCTACAATTTCCTCGCAGGAGCTTTTTAATAATGGTGTTATCGTCGTCAACGCTGAAGGATTTGTTATTCAGGACTCACCCGAACTACCTGGCAGAATCGGTTTGGATGTCAATGATCGAGACTATTTTCAGCAAGCAAAACTGACACGAAAACCCGTTGTAACTGAGCCCGTGATGGGCAGGGCGGCACTATCTCCTATTTTTTATTAGTACAGCCAATAGTGAATCAAGTGGATGAGGTGGTCGGTTACCTATTTGGCTCGATTAGATTGGCGGATGACAACTTACTGGTCAATATTTCCAATGAAACCATTGGTGATAAGGGAAATCTTTGGGTCTTTGATCTTGAACGAGATCTTGTGGTAGCAAGTTCTAATAAAGAGTTGGCGATGAAACCTATTTCTACACTGGGTAAAGAGCCACTCATGCAAGCCTTGAGTCAGCACTTAATGCAGGGTCAAGTTACCTTACCGGGTAAAGGTAAAATTTTATATACCGCGACGCCAATGAGTATGAATTCTTGGGTGGTTGTCCATAGTTTTCCAACGGACTTAATATTGAATCCTGTCAAAAACTGCTCTTACAAATGTTCGCCGTTTTAGCGTTACTGACCTTGATAGTGGGTGTGATTACCTTCTTCATTATCCGCCACTTGGTTCGACCTTTAAAAACCTCAGCTGATCAAATCGCCTCAATGTTGGTTAGTGAAGAAAAAATTTATCCTATTCCCGTTATTCGTCGTGATGAAGTGGGTGTCCTGGTGTCGGCACTCAATCAACTGATCGAGAAACAGGAGATTCAAGCCAGCCAATTAGAGGTTGAAAAAATAAAAGCTGAAGCGGCAAGTCAAGCCAAGTCAGATTTTCTGGCCAACATGAGCCATGAAATTCGCACGCCGTTGAATGCCATAATTGGCCTGAGTGAGTTGCAGACATCAGCGGATTTACCCCCTGAATTTAGCCAACGCAATGAACAAATCATCCGTTCTAGTCATTTATTGTTAGGTATTGTGAATGACTTGTTGGATTTCTCCAAAATTGAGTCTGGCAAAATGCAAATGCATCGGCAGCCATTTGCTATAGATCAAATCGTTGATCAATTAAAGATATTGTTCTCCAATCAAGCGATCTCTAAGGGAGTCGAGCTGCGGTTTCTGCTAGACGAAAAACTACCTCAATGCTTAATCGGTGACAATCTTCGCTTAACGCAAATACTCATCAATCTGGTTTCGAATGCGTTGAAATTTACAGAAAAAGGGTTTGTAGAACTGAGTATTCAAATCATGAAGCCATATTCTTCAGAGGATACTGGCGTCAAATTGCATTTTAGAGTTCGTGATACCGGAATAGGCATTGATAAAGAGCATCAGAAGCTCCTTTTTGCTTCATTTAGCCAAGCCGACTCTTCGATTACTAGGCGACATGGCGGTACCGGTCTTGGTTTAGCCATCAGTAAACGCCTTGTTGAATTATTAGGTGGTGATGGGATCAGCCTTGAAAGCGAGCCAAACGTTGGCAGTGTGTTCGAATTTGACTTGGCCTTTGCCACCTGTAGTGAAGACGAAGCTGATTCTATTCGAACTGTTCAACTGACAGGCCTCAATCACCGTTCGACTAAAGAGTGGCGATCCTTCTGTGGGCAGCATGTATTAGTTGTCGAAGATCATCCGATCAATCAACAAATGGTTAAAGCTCAACTTGAGCGAATGGGATTAAAAGTCTCTCTTGCTGATAATGGTGTGCAAGGGGTTGAGCGAGTTAAAGCCGAATCCTTTGATCTTGTACTCATGGATATCCAAATGCCGGTCATGGATGGTTATCGTGCCACGGAAGCGATACGTGAATTTAATACAGAAATTCCGATTATTGCCTTAACTGCAGCCGCTTTAGTTGAAGACAAACGTAAAGCTTTGGATGTTGGAATGAATGATCATCTGGGCAAGCCCTTCAGCACAGAGGAACTTTATCAGCAGTTGGTTTCATGGCTAGAGACCCGTCCGATTGCTTCTGGAACAGAGAAAAATGCGACAGCCACTGAATCCTCACTCGATACTTTAGATGCGACATTACAGCCAGTTGAAAGCCCTTTTCCAGTCACTATGCCTGTTCAAAAGCATAAGATCTTGATCGTCGATGATATGCCCGCAAATATAAAAAATATTGGCGAGTTTGCTAAAGGATGAATATGTTGTTCAAGTGGCCAGTAAGGGTCTAAAAGCGATTGAAATCGCATCTAGTCAGGAGCCGCCTGACTTGATTCTGATGGATATTATGATGCCCGAAATGGATGGCTACGAAGTCTGTAGAACACTAAAGAGTAACTCTTCAACAAGCGGTATACCGATTATTTTTATCTCAGCACTCGATGAAGTCAGCGATGAAGCTAAAGGGCTCAGTATCGGAGCTGTTGATTACATTACCAAACCCTTTCATCCCGATATTGTAAAAGCCAGAGTCCGTACCCACATGGATCTGAAAGTGAAAAAAGACCTATTAGAAAAAATGTCGCATATCGATGGCTTAACCGAGGTGGCGAATCGACGTAGTTTTGACCTGCAGTATGAAAAAGAATTGAAAAGAGCCCAGCGTAACCAACAGCCCCTTAGCTTAATCATGTTGGATATCGATTTCTTTAAGCCGTACAACGATCATTATGGTCATGGCAAAGGTGATGAATGTTTAATCAAGGTGGCTTCTGAGCTTCAATCTATTATCTGCCGGCCTGGTGATCTGTTTGCACGTTACGGTGGAGAGGAATTTGTTGCACTGTTACCCGAGACGGATGCTGTCGGCGCTAGAAAAATTGCGGAGGCAATGCGAGCTAAAATCGATAGTCTTGGGTTGTTACATGAGTATTCGGCTATTGCGGATCACGTTACGATGAGTGCGGGTTTTGCGGTTAAGCAGCCCAATCTGAAATCTGGCGAAACCTTGCTGGAGATGGCAGATAAAGCACTCTACCGAGCTAAAGCTGCGGGCAGAAATCAAGTTCAAGGTTAGATGACTAGCAGAGGTGATGAATGGCGAATTTGTGTTTAAGTGTTTTGGTATCCGGTCGTGTTCAAGGTGTATGGTTTAGACGCTTTACTCAACAGAAAGCGGAAGCCTATGGCGTAAAGGGGTGGGTCAGAAACCTCACTGATGGGAGAGTGGAAGCCTTGCTGATTGGCGAAGAGAAAAATGTACGCCAGGTTGAGGCATGGATGAGCCAAGGCCCCGAATTGTCAAATGTCGTTGAGTGTCTGTCTAAGGTGGTTGAAGAGCAGAGTTGTACATCCTTTGAACTGCTTGAAGACGCATCAGAAGCGGCTTTCTAAATCATGCTTTATCATCTGTGAGCTGATGGAGCTCATTAAACTCTAAAATGGGCATAGGGCGAGCAAAGTAATAGCCTTGGTAATGATGACAACCGAGTTGTTGAAGCATCTCTTTTTGTTCAAGCGTCTCTACACCTTCAGCAATCACATTGAGATCAAGTCCTCGACCTAGCTCAACAATGGTCTTCACAACGTTTAGATCGCGCTTATCACGGTGCATTTCAGCCACAAAGGCTTGGTCTACTTTTAGCGTGTCCAATGGAAAGCGAGTGAGCATGCTGAGCGATGAAAAACCCGTTCCAAAGTCATCGATAGAAAAACTAATACCCAGTTTTTTGAGTTGGTTAATTTTTAGAATGGTGTCTTCTACCTCTTCAATTAACATGCTTTCAGTGAGTTCAAACTCCAGACGGTTAGCGGGTGCTTGGGTTGCTTTCAGGATATCGATGACCTGAGATACAAAGTCTTTTGTTCGCATTTGAACGACACTGATATTTACCGCAAGAATTAAATGATCTGTTTTGGGGCTTTTTGACCAACGAACCAGTTGATGGCAGGCTTCTGTTAAAATCCAGTGTCCCATTGGTAGGATTAAACCCGTTGCTTCAGCAATCGGAATAAACGCGGCTGGTGAAATGATCTTACCACTTGTTGGTTTCCAACGAACGAGTACCTCAGCTCCGGTTAGGGTTTGATCGCGATATTGCGGTTGAAAAAAGAGGATAAATTCATCATTTTTTAGTGCCTGCCGAAGTCCTAACTCTATCTCTGTCCGCAGTTCAGCCTCGGCTTGCATCTCCTTATCAAAAAATCTAATTTGTTGACGACCTGCTTTTTTGGCGTCAAATAATGCTAATTCAGCGTGTTGAATAAGTTCACTCGGGTTATTGTTTTTTTCAGAAAAGGTCACGATACCAAAACAGACAGTGGCCGAAATCTCTTGATTATTGACTCGAAAGGGCTCTGATAGCGAGTGATTGACGCACTCAATGGCTTCTTCAATTTCATCGAGCAACTCATTGGTATTGGAAGAAAGTTGATCTAACACTAGCATGAATTCATCACCACCAAATCGGGCTAATGAATAGCTTGATAAGTGCAGCTGTTTAAGTCTCTCAGCGACCAATGTTAGAAGTTGATCACCTAAGCCATGTCCTAGAGTATCGTTTAGGCTTCTGAAGCCATCGATATCTAATAGCATTAACGCGCCATTACTGGGTTTTTGATGAAGATCGGCCAGTATCTTTTCAATTTTTTCCATAAAGTGGCGGCGATTGGCTAATCCTGTCAAGGAATCGAAGTAATTTAAATGGTGGACCTCTTCCTGTTGAGTGGTTAACAAATCTGAAAACATATCGTCTTGCTTACGAAGCGCATCACGGGTGAGATAGACCTCTTGCTTGACGTGTTTAAGCCTGATAAGGAGTAACCCTAACAGAATGATGAGTGAGCCTGTGGCAATCCAGACAATAACCGGAATAGTCATAACCGTTTTAGATGTTTGCCAGTTTTGCAAGATTTGTTGGTAGGGTGAATCTGTTTGGTGCAACCACTGTTCTAACCAGAAATCAATTTGAGTAAGCTGTTCACTGGAAGCGTTTTTTGGAGCTGCGAAAAAGAGTTGAACGGGCTGAAAAATGATTGCGGTGGGTTGTAATTTGTACTCATTAGCGTGAAAGCTACCAAAAAGGTTATTGGTGGCTAAGGCATCCACTTCCTGCTTGCTAATCAATTCAAGACCTTCTTGAAAACTATGGATTACTATCCACGCTATCGATAAGTTGAATTCTTTCTCTATTTGTTCAAGGTAACGTTTTTGAACAGAACCGTTTAACACCGCTAAACGCTTACTATCTAAATCCAGAAGTGAATCAATATTGACATCTTTTCGACTAAATACCTGTGACCAACTGTGAAGGGCAGGTGTTTGATGGAAATCCATCATTTCTTGACGTTCTGCACTGATGGCAACGTCCGGTAACAGATCTATTTCACCCGATTCCAGAAGGGTCAAACATTGACGCCATTCGCACTCAACTGGTTCTAGTCTCCAGTTTTCACGTCTGGCGATTTCATTAATCAGCTCACCAAAAAATCCTGATATCTGGCGTGAATTTGCATCTGAATTCAGTAGAATCTTCGGAGGATTGTGATAAACGCCAATGCGCAGCGGCTGATCATCCGCTATGATAGTTGAAGCTGAAAACAGCAAAAGAGCACACTAGCTCTAGCAATTGCTTGAAACCACTGACTGTTTCCTCGGAAATATTCAATGTAGGTCAGTGCTGTTGTTGGCATCAGTCGTTTAATCCATGATTCAAACTATTGAACAAGTATAGTCGTAATTCCAGTTAAGGTAAGTGACTCGTTTTAAAATATAGTCTTAATGCATTGATTATTCATTAAAATTATGTGGAATTTGTAATTTAAATAAGGAAAGTGATGAGCGACGAGACTAATGAACTAGGTTTCACATCTCCTCTAATTCTGCAAGGCAATTACTTGGAAGATCTTCGTCACCTGATGGTCAACTGGATGAAAGCCAATCCGCTACCTCCTTTTGAAGATGAAGTGATTCTGGTGCAAAGCAACGGCATCGCTCAATGGCTGAAACTGGCGTTAGCGGCGGACGCGGAATCTTCCTCTGGATTGGGTATTGCAGCAGGCATTCAAGTGATGTTGCCTGGGCGTTTTATCTGGCAAGCTTACCGCAAACTTTATCCTGAATTACCCAGTGCCTCTCCTTTCGATAAAGGCCCGCTGACATGGCGCTTGCTGGCCATGCTAAATCGATTAGAGGATCGCCAAGCCATTATGGCCGACCCTGACCTCTTCGCTCCCATTAAACATTTTCTGAGTCACGAGCCCTCTATCTTCAGAACCTGGCAGTTGGCAGCGCGTTTGGCCGATCTTTTTGATCAATATCAAATCTATCGTGCCGACTGGCTAGCGGCTTGGTTGAACCATGACGATGTACTGATTCGTGCCAAGGGGCAACACGAAGACTTGCCCAGTTCGCAACGCTGGCAACCTGAGTTGTGGCGCTGGTTGCATCAAGAGATCGAAACATCTCATTCGCAGCAATCCTTGCTCAGTTACGCCAGTCGCGCTCGTGTTCATCAGCTATTTTTTGTGAAACCTTGAAAGATGCTATAGATATCGAACGCATTGAAGGTATACCCAAGCGCATTATCGTGTTTGGCATCTCATCTCTGCCAAGGCAAACCCTAGAGGTACTCGATCGACTTGCACCCTATACTCAAGTGATGCTGTTCGTGTGTAATCCGAGCGAACATTACTGGGGTGATCTGGTTGAAGGCCGAGAGCTTTTCCGTAGGGCGTATCGTCGACAGCCTGATAAAAAGATGACCGCCAATCTTGATGAAAATGTGCTGCATCTTCATGGTCATCCACTACTTGCCGCTTGGGGAAGGCAAGGGCGCGATTATCTGCGTTTATTGGATGAATATGACAACACGGATAGCTATAGAGCGAAGTTTGAAAATATTGACCTCTTCACGTCACCCCAAGAGGATAACCTCTTGCATCAGTTACAAAAGGATATCTTTGATTTACGTCCATTATCTGAACGACAAGAACAGAAAACACGGGTGGCTAAAGGTGATCGAAGTCTATCCTTTATGGTGGCGCACAGCCCTCAGCGTGAGGTGGAAATACTTCAAGATCAACTCTTAGCTGAGTTTGAGCTCGCCCAGCAAAGGGGAGACGTTCTGTCTCCTCGCGATATTTTGGTAATGGTGCCCGATATTCAGGATTATGCCGCACATATCGATGCGGTGTTTGGTAAGTTGGATCGAAAAGACCCTCGATATTTACCTTTTCATATTGCGGATCAAGGGCAGCGTCATAAAGCGCCCTTACTCATCGCTTTAGAGCACTTATTGCACCTGCCTGAGTCACGTTTTAGTGTCAGTGAGCTATTAGACCTGCTTGAGGTTCCCGCGCTGCGACAGCGTTTTGAATTAAGTGAGTCTGACTGTGCGGAACTGAAACACTGGATTCAAGGTGCCAATATCCGTTGGGGATTGGATGCTAAACAGCGCGGTCATTTAGATCTGCCCGAAGTTGCAGGGAACAGTTGGCGTTTCGGTCTAAAGCGTATGTTACTGGGTTACGCGACCGGCGAACAAGACGCTTGGCAAGGTACTTTACCTTACAGTGAGGTGGCAGGTTTGGGTGCCACTAAATTGGGCGCCTTAGTTGAACTCTTGGATCAGTTGGAAGCACACTGGTTAAGACTGCAAACCACCGCGACACCCCTAGTTTGGGTGGAGCGTATTCGCCAACTCCTGAATGACTTTTTTAAAGCAGAGTCAGATCAAGATTTAAGCCTGTTACTCAAGATTGAGAAACAGCTGGACGCTTGGCAAAGCGATTTAGAGTTGGCTGAGGTTGTTGAAAAGAACAACACAAGAGCGCGCTGAAAAAGGCTCATAACGCGTGCTCTGAGTTGGAACTCAGCCTTGAGGTGGTGAGAGAAGAGGTGCTCAATGGTTTGGATCAGCAGAGCTTAAATCAAACCTTTTTTGCGGGTTCCGTCAATTTTGCCACCCTGATGCCGATGCGTGCCATTCCATTTAAGCAGATATGGCTACTGGGCATGAATGATGGTGCTTACCCTCGAGCCGTCAGACCTGTGGATTTTGACCTAATGGCGAATGATTATCGCCCCGGTGATCGTTCAAGGCGAGAAGATGATCGTTATCTTTTTCTGGAAGCTTTACTCTCGGCCAGAGATAAACTGGTTATCAGTTGGGTAGGTCGTAATATTCGTGACAATTCAGTCAGGCCCCCCTCGGTGTTAGTCGGCCAGCTTCGGGATCATCTAAAAGCGGGTTGGTTGGGACAATCTGAAGATCTGTTGGCGGAGTTAACCACCGAGCACCCCTTACAGCCTTTTAGTGCTAATTACTTTACCCCAAATCAAAGCACCGATGGCAAATGGTTTAGTTATGCATCAGAGTGGTTAGCCGTGCATCAGTCACACTTGTCGGAGGGTGATACGGGTGCCTTACCCACTTGGCAGCCCGAAAGTGCTTTGAGCGTGGATCAATTAGTCCGCCATTTGCAGCTTCCCATCGATAGTTTTTATGCGCTGCGCTTACAAGTGCCCCGACAAGATCAGATTCAACAACTCAAAGACAGTGAAAACTTTAGCTTCGATGGTTTGGGACATTGGCAGTTAAATGATCACTTGATTCAAACGGCATTAATTCCGGCGCAAGACTCGCCGCAGTTTATGGCGTTGATGACAGCTCAAATCAGGCGGTTACAGCAGGAAGGTACGCTGGTTGAGGGGAGTCTAGGCGAGTATCACGGACAGCAGTTGATCGAGGGTTTAGCCCCGCTTTACGACGTATGGGCAGAGAAAGTGTGTCAATACACTGATCGACTTGACCCGCAAACGCATCGTCTTGAGTTTGCCACGTCGATGGGCGGTTTGGCCGTCGAGGTGGTGTTAGATGCACTTTATCAGGATCCTGAGACAGGCGAGGTGGCACTCTTGCTTCTGCAAACGAGTCATCTTTTTAGTGGCACATCCAAACATCGCTGGCGCCACTTTTTTGAAAGGTTGGCTGCTGCATTTCTTGGCACAGCAAGCCGGTATTCCGGTGACAACTCATGTGATGAGCCCGCAGGGACAGGTAACCTTTACATCAAGTGATCCACTCAATGCTGTGAATGAGACCTTATGCAGACTGATGGAGTCCGTTCATCTCAGCTTACAACAGCCGTTTCTGTTAAGTGTTGAAACCGCCATTGAATGGTTAGGCCTGCAGGAAAAATTCAATCCCAGCGACTTTAGTCTGCTAGAAGTGGAAACAGCTATGCTCAAGGCGTTGCAAACCGCTCAGGAAAGAAGCCGTTTTCTACAGCACCATTGTCACCATCTTGATGAGCTTTGGATGAATGGTGATTTTGATGTCATGACTCAAAGTCTGTATGGCGATTTTTATGCTGCTGTGAAACCACTGAAGAAGGAGAAGCGATCATGAGTCAAGCGGTCACTAGGCTAGATCCTTTAACCTTCCCGTTAACTGGACAGGCTCTGATTGAAGCCAGCGCGGGAACAGGCAAAACCTTTACGCTGGCGTTTCTCTATTTACGTTTAATCATTCAGCATGGTGAAAAAGCCGCTTTTTCGCGTCCGTTATTGCCACCAGAGATTTTGGTGGTGACCTTTACCAATGCCGCTACCGCAGAGCTACGTGATCGTATTCGTGCGCGTTTGGTGGAGGCTGCGGAACTCTTTCAAGGCAAATCGAGTGACGATGCCTTGTTGAATGCGTTGAGAGACCAAACCCCATTGGAAGAACATCCCAGGGCGGCGCGACAACTGACTCTGGCGGCGCAATGGATGGATGAGTCGGCCATTTCCACCATTCATGCATGGTGTTATCGCATGTTAAAGGAGCATGCTTTTGATAGTGGCAGTGGTTTTGAATCCAATCTAGAAACCAATGAACAGGTATGGCAACAACAGGCTTCCGAAGATTATTGGCGATGTGAATACAGTGGGTTAGCACTAGAAGAGTTAACACAAGTATTAGCCTGCTGGACCTCTCCCGAAGCGCTATTGGCCAAGGTACGAGGCTGCTTGGACAAATTGGATTATATTGAGGTTTTTAAAGGTTCAGCCGCTGATCTGATCAGGGATTTCAATGCACGTCACCGCGCGATACTGGTACAGCTCAAGTTACACTGGCAAACACATCACTTTACGGATCAATTGGAGCAGCTCTTTGACCGTGAAGCCAAGAACAAAGCCTTCGATTTGCGAAAACTCAATGCAGGTCATCGTAAGTCAGTGTTGGAGAAATTATCGGCTTGGGTTGATGATCCCTTGTTAGCCGATCCCGGCTGTTTTGGTGGTACCAGTTGGCAGCGCATGTCATCTGAAGGCGTGCAGGAGATCTGGAATGAAGGTTTTGACTCACCAGAAACTCATCCGGCCTGTATCGCACTCACTGAGTTGAAACAGCAGCTTGATCAACTCCCGGAACTTGAGCCTGAGTTGTTGTCTCATGCGGCTCATGCCATCGCTCAGCATATTGAACAGAGCAAGCGTCAATCTAACAGTCTCAGCCAAAATGACTTGCTGTTGCGTTTAGATCAGGCGTTAAGATCGGAGCAGGGAGATGTTTTAGCGGCTAGGATTCGTGAGCAGTTTCCAATCGCATTAGTGGATGAATTCCAAGATACTGACCCTGTGCAGTATCGAATCTTCCGTCGCATCTATCTGGAAAGGTCGGGAAATCAGACCCCTGGTCACCAGGATACGGGTTTCTTTATGATCGGTGATCCTAAGCAAGCGATCTACGCGTTTCGTGGAGCCGATATCTATACCTACCTGCAAGCACGTCGAGATAGTGAAGGGCATCACTATACTCTAGCCACCAACTTTCGTTCTTCACCTGCACTAATTGAATCTGTGAATCAACTCTTTGAGTTAGGTGATCAGCGCGATAAAGGTGCGTTTTTGTTCAAATCTAAACAAGCGGATCCAGTGCCTTTTATCCCAGTCACGGCGGGTAAAGTTGGTCTTAAAGGATTGCAAATCCAAGGACAGTCCGTTTCGGCTATGCAAGGTTGGTTGATCACTAAAGATGATAAAAAACTTACGAAAACCAAAACTAATGACGCCTTAGCCCAAGCGACGGCTTGTCAAATTGCAGCTTTATTAACCCAAGCACAACAGGGTGAGGCACTGCTTCCGGATGACGCTCAATCGGATCAATGGCGACCCGTTCAGCCGTTTGACTGCGCCGTATTAGTGAATAGTTTTAGTGAAGCGAGTCTTGTGCGTCGAGCTCTGCAACGCATGGGTATTGCCAGCGTTTATCTTTCTGATCGATCCAGTGTGTTTTCCTCTTGGATAGCATCCGAAGTGCTCGAACTGCTGCGTGCAACAGCAGAGCCTTTGAATGAGCGGCGTATTCGTTCGGCACTGGCCAGCCCTTTGCTGCGTTTGCCGATAACGGAATTACATCGGATCAATGAAGATGAGTTGCTTTGGGAAAGCTATGCTGGTCGCTTTATCGACTATCAGTTAGTTTGGCAAAAACAGGGTGTGTTACCACTCATCTATCGTTGGATTCAGGATTTTCATCTGGCCAAGGGTGTTGGTGCTCGTGATCAAGGTGAACGTGAGTTAACGGATTTGCTCCACTTAGGTGAGTTACTGCATCAAGCCGCGACACGATTGGATGGCGAACAAGCGCTGATTCGTTATCTGGAAGAGTCGATTTTAGAGCCCGACGACAATGCCGAAGCACAGCAACTACGACTCGAAACGGATGGCAATTGGTTAGAGTGGTGACTATCCACAAATCCAAAGGGTTGGAATACCCTCTGGTGTTTTTACCCTTTATAGGTGAAAGCCGAGCGGTTAAAAAAAAGCGATCGTTTATTGGTCACTCACTCGTTGGAATCGAAAACTCAGGTACATTTGATGCCAACGGATGAGCAGGTGGCTCAAGCTGATCAAGAGCGTTTAGCGGAAGATTTACGAAAGCTCTATGTCGCCTTAACTCGAGCACGTTATGTTAACTGGATAGGCTTAGCGGCGACGGATGGCTTTAATGATTCAGCCTTCGCGTATCTCTTGAATGCCTCATCTGATGATTTAAGTGAGAAAATCGAACAGCTCAAGTCGATGCAACGACTTGAATTGCCCTCTGCTTGGCCAGCTCCTTGGCAAGCCCAACATCAGCAAACTCTATTGAGTGCACGACCACTTCCGAAACTTCATCATGCCCCTTGGTGGATTGCGAGCTATTCAGCATTGAAACAGGGTTCAACCAGTGTCATTGAGTCTGTAGAGGATGATCGACTCATTGAGGAAGAGAAAACCAACGACTCGCATATCACTGTCCTAGAGACTCAAAAAACGATCCATAACCTGCCTAAAGGAGGGCAGGTTGGTACCTTTTTACATGGTCTATTAGAGTGGGCCGCTGCATTGAGCTGGACTGATGAGTTAGGGGTTCCACGACAAGGATTTGCGGCATTGTTAATCGCTGATTTAGAAGCTCAACATCGGCAGGTATTATTGCAGAAGTGTCAGCCACTGCAACTCGAAGCATGGGAGCCCTGTTTGTGGCAATGGTTACAGACTTATGTCAGTCGTGACTGGGCTTTTGTCGCGCATCAGGGACAAGAACACTTTTCCTTGGCGAATGTAGGGGCCAAGCAGATGAGTGTGGAGATGGAGTTCTGGTTTGCCATCGCCAAAGTCGATACCTTGGAGCTGGATCGTTGGGTCAGCCAAAATACGTTGGCGGGTCGTTCAAGACCCAAGCTTCATCCCGCTCAGCTTAATGGCATGTTAAAAGGTTTCATTGATTTAGTGGTCGAGCATCAAGGACGTTATTACGTGATCGACTGGAAATCCAATTGGTTAGGTGACAATGAGACCGCCTACAATGAAACCACAATGCGTCAGGCGATCCTAGAAAAACGCTATGATTTACAGTATGTGCTCTACTTGGTGGCTCTGCATCGATACCTCTCTTTGCGCTTGCCCGATTATGATTATGATCAGCATATGGGTGGTGCGGCCTATTTTTTCCTTCGTGGTTATGAGTCAGACTCCCAAGGGGTGTTTTTTGATAAACCGAATCGAGAAGTGATTGAGGGGTTGAATAGACTCTTTAAGGGAGAAAGCGAAAAAGGGAAGGTGGCCTAATGAGTGAGCTAAATCCATTAATCCAGCCACTGATAGACCTTCAGGCTGTGGGACAGATTCGATCCATTGATCTTGCGTTGGCGCGTTATATAGCAGAGGAAGCTGATGAAACGGATCTTGATGTGCTCCTAGCGATAGCTTTAACCAGTGAGCGTAATGGTCATGGTGATGTGTGTTTAGATCTGATGACACAGGTGCAGTCCTTGGAGTGGATTAAACATCCTGATTTCCAGCCACTCAATGAATGGTTGGTTTCGTTAAAGGCTCTTTCAGGGAATGAATGGTGGCAAAAACTCAGTCAATCTAAAGCCTTTGCGACCTCGTCACTGGATTCGATCGAGCCATCGGTCTTGAGTAATACACCTCTAGTTTTGGCGGGCTCTGCAGATCGCCCTAGACTTTATTTGCGCCGCTATTGGCACTATGAGGAGAGGGTTAAACAAGCCATTCAGCAACGCCTGGCTTTGGTTGAAGGGTTGTCTGATAGCGTGATAGCACCCTTGCTGAATACACTTTTTGCATCCTCACAGCAGCATCCTGATTGGCAAAAAATTGCCTGTGCATTGGCGGCTAGACGCTCTTTCGCGGTGATTACGGGTGGCCCAGGTACCGGTAAAACCACCACGGTAGTTCGTTTGTTAGCCTTGTTACAGGCGTTGGCGATCGAAAATAATGCACCCATTGTTCAGATCGCACTCGCGGCACCCACTGGAAAAGCCGCTGCCCGATTGAACGCCTCGATTGCCGCGCAAATTGAATCTTTACCTTTTGCAAAGCTGTCGCAGCATCCGGAGTTACTTAAGCGCAGTATCCCGACTGAGGTCACGACACTCCACCGACTTTTGGGACCTATTCCTAATAGTCGTCGTTTTCGTCATCATGCTCATCATCCTCTTCCAATGGACTGTGTGGTGGTGGACGAAGCGTCTATGGTGGATTTAGAGATGCTCGCGGCTTTAGTGGATGCACTGAAGCCATCTGCTCGCCTTATTTTATTGGGAGATAAAGATCAGTTGGCATCGGTTGAAGCCGGGGCGGTATTGGGTGACCTCTGTCAGCAGGCTTGGCAGGGTGGTTACAGCGATGAGACGGCCGCTTGGCTCAAATCCGTCACTCAGGACACTTTGCCGAGAGAAATGATTACTCATGATAAGACTCGCCAACTCGATCAAGCGATTACCATGTTGCGTTTCAGTCACCGCTTCTCTGCACAGGGGGGGATAGGTGCTCTGGCTCATTTGGTGAATCAGGGCGAATATCAGGGTCAAAAAGTGTCTGATCCACTGCTGAGCCTAAAACAGATTTTTGCTCAGCAACCGGAGCAGTTGCAAATTTATGCCGTCAACCAATCGACAGATGCTGAGTTTGCGCAGTTGGTTGTGAAGGGTTATCAAGGCTATTTACGTCAATTGGTAGAGCAGCGTCCTGCACACACCGCCTCATCAAGCGATTTTGATGAATGGGCGCGCTCTATTCTAACGGCACATACCGCCTTTCAACTCTTGAGTGCAGTTCGCGAGGGCGTTTGGGGTGTTCATTCATTGAATAGCTGGATCACACAGTTATTGACGAGAGCTAATCTGATTAGCAATACACAGGCGTTATGGTATGAAGGTCGTCCGATTCTAGTGACCCAAAACGACTACAACCTGCGTTTGATGAATGGCGATATCGGTATCACCTTGAAACGCCCTGTTGTGGATGCTGACGGCGAAATTCGGGAGGCGTTGCGAGTGGTCTTTCCGACACCAGAGGGTGGGATTCGCTGGGTGATGCCCAGTCGATTGCAGGCCATCGAAACGGTATATGCGATGACGGTGCACAAATCACAGGGATCGGAATTTACACATACCGCCTTGGTTTTACCCGATCAACCCAGTGCTGTTCTGACGCAAGAACTGATCTATACCGCGATAACACGTTCCCGCGAAACCTTTAGTTTGGTTTACAGCAAAGAGAGTGTTTTACGTCAAGCCCTCACCACGCGTGTGACGCGGTTAAGTGGCTTGACGTTTAGTTGAGCTATTTCAGATGAGCTATTCCAAATGGGTTGGCTCAGTTGAGTTTAAGCGGCTTGAAGGTTGCTCACTAGGCTTTCAAGCTGCTGGAACCGCTCTTCAACGGTCGGCATTTTGAGGGTGAATCTCAGTCCGGTTGGGCCATCCAGTTTGAAAATGTGTGGCTGGCGCTGAATCAGCTGAATCAGTCGCATCGGATCAATTTTGGGTTCACTGTCAAACTCGAACTTGCCGCCTTTATCATGGGCATCAATCTTAAGAATACCCAAGGATTCCGCATTCAGCTTCAGCGCCGTTAAGCGGAACAGGTGCTTAGTGGGCTCGGGAAGTAAACCGAAACGATCTATCATCTCCACCTGAATCTCTTCCAAGTGTTCGGTTGAGCGGGCGTGGCAATACGTTTATAGAGCATCAAACGGTTATGGACATCAGGTAGGTAGTCTTCTGGAATGATTGCCGAAAGATGCAGGTTAA
>JAJOJN010000106.1 GCA_021208565.1 Nitrincola sp. | reverse complement strand
TGTCTGGCGACCATAGAGACGTGGAACCACCTGATCCCATCCCGAACTCAGTAGTGAAACGCGTCATCGCCGATGGTAGTGTGGGGTCTCCCCATGTGAGAGTAGGTCATCGCCAGGCACTTAATATGAAGAAGGGGTTATCCAAACGGGTAACCCCTTTTTTATGGTCAGGACGACCGGTATGCCGCGAGCGCATGGATGCGCAGGAGCGGCGATGAGTTAATACCCATGCTAATACCAGATTCATCCCATCCCTACCCTAGAAAACCCTTTAATGCGCGTGGGTCTAAAGTGACTCGTTGTCAGCGCTGTTGCCTGCCTGAGACATCTTGTATTTGTGCTGCATTAAAGCAAGCCTACGCCATGGCGGATTTTTGGTTACTCATGCATCACAATGAGTTCTATAAACCCTCTAACACCGGTCGTATTATTTGTCATACGTTTCCAGATACGGGTGTTTCCGAATGGCAGCGTTTAGCCATGTCTCCTGCCTTTGAAGAGACGCTGTTAAAGCGTCGTTCATCTGCTTGTATTGTTTTTCCTGCCGAAGCAGATTATCAACATAGAATGATCGAGTGCCCATCAGAGCTACCTGATAGACCTTTATTTATCATTCCTGATGGTACTTGGCGTCAGGCCAGACGCATTTTCAGGCACAGTGAATATCTTCAGGATCTACCAGTTATAGAGCCGAAAGCTTTAGCTAAAAGTAGTTATTTTTTACGAAAAGCAGATATCGATCACCATCTTTGTACAGCTGAGGTCGCGATAGCACTCTTGGAGCAGATGGGGGATCAACAAGCGTCCGATGCGCTGATGCATAACTTTAATTTATTTAATCAGAAATACTATGCGGCTAAGGGAAGAAGCATGCAGACGAAGAATTCTCCGCCTGCTGCTGAATAGGATTTAGTGCTTTTCTTCAGGTGCAGGTTGCTCGGCAGCTGCTTGCTGTTGAGCGCGCTGTTGGAGTTGCTGCGCATAGAGAGCGTCAAAATTCACAGGTGCCAGGCATTAATGGCGGGAATCCAGCGCGAGTTGTGAAGTTGTCGACTGCTTCACGTGCATAAGGGAAAAGAATACTCGGACAGAAAGCACCCAAAGTATGTCCAAGCTGTTGTGCATCTAATCCGCTAATCAGGAAAACACCTGCTTGTTGAAGCTCGATTAATAGCGCTGTTTTTTCATTATTGGTGATGGTAACTGTAATAGTTAAGACCACTTCATAATGCGTTTCGTCAAGCTGCTTAGTTTTGGTGTTTAGATCAAGCTTTACATCTGGTTTCCAACCTTGAGCGAATACTGCAGCGCCTTCTGGGGTTTCAAGTGATGCGTCTTTTAAATAAACCCGCTGTAGGGCAAATTGTGGAGTGACTTGATTTTCAGCCATGTTCAAATTCCTTAATATTAAGTTATGCGGGTTGTTTGAGAAGTGGGTCAAGCTTGTTATCTAGGTCGAGATCATAAAGATCATCGCAGCCACCGACATGATAGTCGCCTATAAATATTTGTGGCACGGTATTGCGACCACTGAGCTTAACCATCTCTTCACGGAGCGAGGCATCACGACTCACGTCAATTTCTGTATACTCAGCCTTTTTCTGATTCAAGAGATACTTTGCTCTATGACAGAAGGGACAGGTGCTCGTTGTATAGATGGTAACTTTGGCCATTTTCTCTCTCCGAGCTTACTTTTTTACGATAGGTAAGTGCTGAGCTTTCCACTCAGTAATGCCGCCAGAAAGGCGTGCAACTTGGGTAAAACCAGCGCTTTTCAGCTTCTTCCCAGCAGTGCCAGCTGTTTGTCCTAAATTACAAACGACAATGATGGGGGACTCTTTGAAGTTATCCAATTCGGTGATGCGTCTGTCTAGATCTGCAAAAGGGATATGTCGAGCATTAGCGATGTGCCCTGTATCCCATTCTTTCTTATTTCGAATATCCACAATGATTGCAGATTCTTTGTTTATCATTCGTGTTGCTTCTGCACAGGTAACGGAGCGACCGGATTTGCGCTTTTCAGTCCAAAGAAGGACAGTTAAGGTTAATAGCCATGCCGTTACTAGAAGAGGGTGGTTGCCAATAAACTCGAAAATTCTTTCCATCTGGGTTTCCGTTGTGTGAACTCAAAAAAACTTTGCCAAGTATACAATGTACGAGGCTCAGCGATAAGGGTAAAACGTATCTGTGTTAGCCTTAATGACCGAATGACAGTAAAATGAGCATACTTCTCACTTTCAAAGACAGATGACAGACCATGACTGATACACGATCAACGAAAGCACTCATTATTCTGGACGGGTTTGGTGTTGAATCCACCCCTTCCTCTGCAATTGATGCCGCGAATACACCTGTTTGGGACAGTTTGTTGGCGAAAAACCCTAACTCTAGAATCGCGACCTCAGGTATGGCGGTTGGTTTGCCTGATGGGCAAATGGGTAATTCTGAAGTAGGGCATATGAATATTGGTGCTGGGCGTGTGGTGTATCAGAATTTTACCCGTATATCCAAATCGATAGTGGATGGCGATTTTTTTACTAATCCTGCACTGACTGAGGCGATGGATAAAGTAAAAGCTCAAGGGTCTGCTCTACATATCTCAGGATTACTCTCTCCTGGTGGCGTACACAGTCATGAGGACCATCTATTCACCCTTATCGAGATGGCTGTTAACAAAGGCATCACAGAGGTCTATCTGCATGCGATTTTAGATGGTAGAGATATGCCACCTCGTTCGGCTGAGCCTTCAATCGAAAAAGCGGATGCCTTATTTCGTCGTTTAGGCACTGGCTCAGTTGCAACCGTTACGGGGCGCTATTATGCGATGGACAGAGATAATCGCTGGGATAGAGTAGAGCAAGCCTACCATGCGATTGTAGAGGGTAAGGCTGCCAATTATGCTCAATCAGCACAGCAAGCACTCGCTGAAGCCTATGTCCGTGATGAAAATGATGAATTTGTTAAACCTACGGTGATTACCGACATGGCCGGTCACCCCAAAGGTGTGATCAAGGATGGTGATGCATTTATTTTTGCTAACTTCCGCCCTGATCGTGCTCGAGAGATTACACGAGCTCTGACTGAAGGTGATGAATTTACAGGCTTCGAACGTAGTCGATTACCTCAGCTTTCAGCTTATGTCATGATGACGGAGTATGCTAAAGATATTAAAGCGTTGTGTGCCTACCCACCGACAGCACTCCATAATGATTTAGGTGAATATCTTTCTTCACTGGGTAAGACACAGTTGCGCATCTCTGAAACAGAAAAGTATGCCCACGTGACTTTCTTTTTTAACGGCGGTCAAGAAGCGGTATATCCTGGCGAAGACCGAATTCTAGTGCCTTCTCCGCAGGTGGCTACCTACGATTTGAAGCCCGAGATGAGCGCCTATGAAGTAACGGATAAGTTAGTTGAAGCGATCAAAAGTCGTCAGTACGATCTGATCGTCTGTAACTTTGCCAATGGTGACATGGTTGGACACTCAGGGATTTTTGAAGCCGCTGTGAAAGCGGTTGAAGTCGTTGACGAATGTGTCGGTCGCGTACTCGAAGCGATGCGTAGCGTCGATGGCGAAACGCTTATTACGGCTGATCATGGTAATGTCGAAATGATGCAAGATCCTGAAACCGGACAGCCACACACTTCTCATACCATCTGGCCAGTGGCTTTGATTTATGATGGTCCTCGTGCTGACCAAGTCAGGATTAAAGATGGTGCATTATGTGATCTAGCGCCTAGTTTACTCTATTTGATGAATCTACCTGTCCCTTCAGAAATGACTGGCAATAGCTTGATTGAGTTGAGTTGATACCAGGGATGCGAAATTGGATAGTGGCGTCACTGATTCTAGGCATCTTAATGATGCCTTCGGTTGTTACGGCCCAAGATGCGCAAGCCACAGCCGCGCAATTAGAACGTCTAAAGCGGGATGTTGCACAGCTTCAGCAACGCATTGCTGCAAGGGAAAAAGAGCGTAAGGATGAGCAGCAAGCCCTAGCTGACGCTGAAAGAGCGATTAATCGTGTCAGTGCTGAACTCAAGTCATTGGATGACGAACTTCAAACATTGAATGAAAACATGCAAGGGCTTCAGTCTCAACGCGTTAGCCTCGAGGCTGCTTTGGATGAGCGACGTGCTTTGATTAATCAGCTCATTCAAGAGCAGTATCGTCAAGGGCGTCAACCTCGCTTGCAATTACTCTTAAAGCAAGAAGACCCTGAGCGTTTAGATCGTATGTTACGCTACTACGATCATTTAAATGCTGAACTAACGCAGCAGTTAAAAACGTATCAAGATCAGTTGGAAAGTTTGGGGACAACTCGATCTCAAATTTGGGCTCAAACCGAAGAGCAAAATTTGCACTGAGACGCCAGCAACTGTCTGAGGAGCAGGCGCAGCTTGAGAAAGCAAAAAAGTGATCGTCAAGCAGCTATCGCAAGGATCGCTCAAGTACAGCAACAAGAGCAGCAACGCTTAACGAGCCTCAGAAGAGATCAGCAAGAGTTGGAAAAATCTCTTGGCCGAAATACAAAAATCATTAGAAGCAGCAAGATTAGCGCAAGACAGTCAACAATTTGCTAATCTAAAAGGGCGTCTTCCTTGGCCAATTGAAGGTAGATTGTTAAGAACCTATGGCAGCCAACGAAGCGGTGTTGCTTTCGAGGGGTTACTGATTGGTGGAAACACGGGTGCACAAGTGCGTGCTGTGCACCAGGGTCGAGTTGTGTTTTCTGATTGGTTAAGAGGCTATGGCTTGGTCATGATTTTGGATCATGGTGGTGGCTATATGAGTCTTTATGGTCATAACCAAACGCTTTTGAGACAACCGGGTGATTGGGTTACCTCTGGTCAGCCCATTGCAACAGTCGGTAATAGTGGTGGACATGAAGAAGTCGGACTTTATTTTGCTATTCGTCACCAAGGAAGACCGGTGAATCCATCTGAATGGCTAAGCAGACCCTAAGTAGGGCGGAGATGTAAAGTGATAAAGCGTAAGCTAATTTATCCAATCATAAGTGTGATCTCTTTGGCGTTACTGGTTTCGGTAACCCAAGTATCAGCCGAAACAGATGAAGCGTTGGAAATGCCAACGATTCCTGTTGAAGAGATACGTCTTTTTGCTGAAGTGTTTGATCGAATTAAATCTGCTTATGTTGAACCTGTTACTGATCAACAACTGCTTGAAGACGCGATTCGTGGCATGTTGAGTGGTCTAGACCCTCATTCCGCATACTTAGATGCTAAGGCATTTGAAGGCTTGCAGATCAACACATCTGGCCGTTTTGGTGGACTAGGGATTGAAGTTGGTTTGCAAGATGGATTCATTCGCGTTATTGCGCCAATTGATGATACTCCTGCACAACGTGCGGGTATCTTAGCGGGTGACTTAATCACCAAGATTGGTGATGAGTCGACTCAAGGCATGTCATTAAATGATGCTGTGGATCGGATGCGTGGTCGAATCGGTTCACGTCTAACGATTACGATTGTTCGTGAAGGCGTTGAAAAGCCTTTCGAGTTGACCTTAGAGAGAGCCTCTATCAGCGTCACCAGTGTTCGTCATCGTCTGTTGGAAACAGGATACGGTATGATCCGTATTAGCCAGTTCCAAAATAACACGGCGGATCAATTGAGAAAGTCGATAGAGACCCTCAAGGGTATGGGTGAACTTCGTGGTATCGTACTTGATCTTCGCAACAACCCAGGTGGCGTTTTGCAGGCCGCTGTTCAAGTCAGTGACGCGTTTATTTCAGAGGGCTTAATTGTTTACACCGAAGGACGCCTTCCTAATTCAGAGCTGAGGTTTAATGCTACTGGTGACACGCTGCTACCTGATACACCGATGGTCGTTCTGATTAATGCAGGATCGGCTTCAGCATCAGAAATTGTAGCAGGAGCTTTGCAAGACCACCGTAGAGCCGTGATTATGGGTACCGATAGCTTTGGCAAAGGGTCTGTTCAAACAATCTTGCCAGTGAGTTCTGGGCGAGGCGTTAAGCTGACAACCGCTCGCTATTTTACGCCGGATGGTCGCTCAATTCAGGCAGACGGTATTCGTCCTGATGTCGTTGTTGAGGATGCTCGAATAACCCGTATTGAAACGGCAGCGGGTCAAATACGTGAGCGAGACTTGTCAGGTCATCTGAGTGGTTCAGACTCTCAAAATCGTCAAGGAGAAGAACCGCTAGGTCAGCGAGACTATCAGCTTTACGAGGCATTAAACTTGTTAAAAGCGATTAGCATCGTTCAACCGTCAAGAGGGTAACCCTTGGGTGATTAAATCGCTTGTTGGTGTCTTTTTCTGGCTTTGTTTTGTGGTGGCATCACCACTCTTAGCGGATGAAATTTCACCCCGTATGGTGTTAATTCTTGATGACTTAGGTGTGAATGCGGCTCAAGGAAGAGCTGCTTTAGATCTACCCGGTCCTATTACCTATGCTGTTCTTCCTTTCACTCCAGATGCCACTCGCTTTTCCATAAAGGCTCATGCAAAACCTTCAAAAGAAGTAATTCTGCACGCGCCAATGGCCAATATCGCCAATCTTCCGTTAGGCCCTGGTGGGTTGTACCCACATCAATCCGAAGCGGAGTTTAAGCAGGTGTTGAGGAATAACCTAGATAGCTTGCCAATGGTTAAGGGATTGAATAACCACATGGGCAGCTTGTTAACACAGCAGGAACGGCCAATGCGTTGGGTGATGGAGGTTGCGAAGGAGCGAGATCTGTTTTTCATCGACAGCCGAACCACTGCGGCTACCCAAGCTGCGAATATGGCGCGTGAGGCCGGTGTTTCCGTGCTGGAGCGTCGGGTCTTTTTGGATCATGAGATCGACAGCCACGCCATAGAGCAGCAATTTTTACGAGCAGTAGAGATCGCTTTAGAAGAGGGTGAAGTGGTCGTTATCGGCCATCCCTATCCGGAAACACTTGAGTATTTGCATCGTGGCTTGCCCTTGTTGGATGAGCTGGGCATTCAACGCGTTACCGCCTCGGCTTTTTTACGGCAAGAGACGGATTTGCAAAAGCGACAAGCTCTACAATCTCAACAACGAGATATGGAATCAGCTCTGCGCTTGACGTCGGAATAAGCCTTCCGCCAAGCGCGGCCATTGCTCTGGCCAATGTTCGGTCGGGCGGCGACGAAACTCGCTGCGAACGAACTGGCGTATTTTTCCTTCAGCGGTGCCAACGAGTAGGCTTGCACAAGAACCTGCCGGTATTTGCGTGCGAATCCCTTCTTTTTGCTCCGCCTCACGCATAATCTGCTTCAGTTGCGTTTCAATACGTTCGAAGAGTTGATTGACCTGACTCCGAAGTCGATCTGTTTCACCGGCTAAGGCGTCGGCTGTTAAGATGCGGGCCATCCCTGGGTTTTTCTCAACAAAAGCCAGCAATAGAGTCAGTATCTGTTCGCACTGACGGACACCGCTGGCATCTGATTGAGTGATAATTTTAATTCGCGTAAACAGGGTTTCTTCAATAAAGCCAATTAAGCCTTCAAACATCCGTGCTTTGCTGGGGAAATGTCGATAGAGAGCGGCTTCTGAAACGCCCACTTCACGTGCCAAGGCAGCCGTTGTGATGCGTTGCCCAGGATTGCCTTCAAGCATTTGTGCTAAGGCTTGAAGAATCTGTTCGCGTCGTGACACTTTCAGTTGCTGCTTATCCGTCATTATTACATTCCTAAGGCTGACACAGATTTATTGGTGATGAGTGTACCTACACCCTCGTTAGTAAAGATCTCTAACATACAGGCGTGTTCGACACGACCATCGATGATGTGTGCAGTATTCACACCTGACTTAACCGCGCTTAATGCACAGTCAATTTTCGGGAGCATTCCGCCATAAATGGTACCGTCTTCGATCAAGGCATCTACTTGAGCGGTAGAAAGACCGGTTAAGACGTTACCATCTTTATCCAGTAAGCCGCGATATTGTCAACAGAATCAGCTTCTCAGCCATCAAGACTTCAGCCACTTTGCCCGCTACCAAATCAGCATTGATGTTGTACGCGTGACCATCCTCACCTACACCGATGGGTGCAATGACCGGAATAAAGTCTGAATTTTCCAGCATTTTAAGTACTTTGACATTAACGCTTTCGACTTCGCCCACATGGCCAATGTCGATGATTTCAGGGGCTTCCATATCGGGCGTTTTGTGTTTGACGCGAAGCTTACGAGCACGCAACAACTCACCGTCTTTACCGGTTAAGCCGATGGCTTTACCACCCGCACTATTGATTAGGCCAACAATTTCTTTATTGACCATGCCACCCAGTACCATCTCGACAACATCCATGGTTTTGGAATCGGTGACACGCATACCGTTGACGAAATGAGACTCGATCTGAAGTTTTTCTAACAAGTTACCTATCTGAGGGCCACCACCGTGGACCACAATAGGGTTGATACCGATGAGCTTCATCATCACGATATCGCGGGCAAAACTGGCCTTAAGCTTTTCATCAGTCATGGCGTTGCCACCGTACTTGATGACAATCGTTTTACCAACATATTTTTGAATATAAGGCATCGCCTCACTCAGAATGCGAGAGGTTTCGATGGCCTGTGTGCGTGTTAGTGGCATAATCCGATCACCTTAATCTAGTTAAATCACTTATTCATGAGGAATCAACAGGTCAGGAGCGACCTGATGTAAGCGTTGTTGGAAGGCATCACGTATGCGTTCAAGCGCAGCCTGTGTTTCAGCTTCAAATCGGAGCACCAGCATTGGCGTGGTGTTGGATGCGCGAATCAAACCCCAGCCATCGGGATAATCAACTCGAACGCCATCAATATGGCTGGCATTGCCGCCTTCAAAGCTGAGTTGCTGAAGGGCTTCCACAATCTGAAATTTATTGTCATCACGCACTTCAATGTTGATTTCTGGCGTGCTGATATCTTCTGGATAGCTTTAAAAAATAGCGTCAGCGGACTCTTCTCGAGTAGAGAGAATTTCCAATAGACGTGCGGCACTATAAAGACCGTCGTCAAAGCCAAACCAACGCTCTTTGAAGAAAATATGTCCACTCATTTCACCGGCGAGTAAAGCACCACTGGCCTTCATCTGTTGCTTGATCAGCGAGTGCCCTGTTTTCCACATGGTGGCTTTACCACCGGCTGCCGTGATTACTTGGGGTAGTAATCTTGAGCATTTTACGTCAAATAGAATCTCGGCTTGTGGATTGCGAGAGATCACATCCTCAGCAAACAACATCATCACTCGGTCAGGATAGACCACATGACCTTGATCCGTGACGACGCCAACACGATCTCCATCACCATCAAAGGCTAAGCCGATATCTGCTTTATGTTCTGCAACGCTACGGATGACGTCTTGTAGGTTTTTCAGCTTGCCTGGATCAGGGTGGTGATTAGGAAAGGTACCGTCCACATCACAAAAGAGTGGAATAACTTCACAGCCCATGCGTTTGATTAATTCGGGTGCTAGATTACCTGGGATTCCGTTACCACAATCAACCACAACTTTAAGTGGACGCTTCAAGCGAACATCCTGAGTAATATGACCGAGATATTTTTCGGTGACATCTAGGTAACTGTGGTGACCTTCACCTTCGGTATAATCCTGATTCTCTATGCGCATTCGCAGCGCCTGAATATCGTCGCCCGATAGCGTGTGGCCGGCCAACATCATCTTAAAACCATTGTAATCAGCAGGGTTGTGGCTACCTGTAATCATAATGCCAGTTTTATGCGGCTGTTGGTGAGCGGCGTAATAGAGTGTCGGGGTGGGCACAAAGCCGATGTCGATAACATGGCAACCACCGGCTTGCAGCTTGGCTAAGTATAATTTAAAGTTTAGGGCTGGATAGGCGGCCATCGGCGGCCACCACAACGGTAGTCGACCTTTTGTTGCAAGGGCTTCTGCCGCAAACGCACGTCCCAAATGCCAAACAAGTGCATCGGTTAATGCGGTGCCGGCAATGCCGCGAATGTCGTAGGCACGGAATACTTCAGAATCAAACGTTTCAAGTAAATAGCTCACATCAACTCCATGACGCTTAGGGTTTGAATAATCATTAATGTCTGCCTGATGAGCCAAAACCACCGTCACCGCGTTGGCTTTCGGAGAACTCATCAACCACTTCAAAGTCGGCTTGAACAACGGGGACTAAAATCAATTGCGCCATGCGCTCACCCGGTTCCATCACAAAGCTTGTTTGACCTCGGTTCCAGCATGAAACAAACAGCTGACCTTGGTAATCAGAATCGATCAAACCGACTAAGTTACCCAACACTATGCCATGTTTGTGACCTAAACCGGATCTGGGTAGGATCATGGCACATAGATTAGGATCTTCAATATGGATGGCTAATCCGGTTGGAATCAGTTCAGTTTGACCCGGTTCTAGTGTGATTGGCGCATCTAAACAGGCTCTTAGATCCAAACCCGCTGACCCTTGTGTTGCATAACTGGGTAGTGGGAAATCGGTGCCGATGCGAGCGTCTAAAATTTTAACCTGTAGTTTTTTCATAAGTGCTATATCTCAATTCTTTAAAGTGTCGCCTGAAATAGTCGCCTGTTGGTTCAGTTGTTGTGCGATTTGATCAATTAGTTGCTTTGCCAGCATCCGTTTTGATGTTTGCGGCAAGGTGATAGCATCATCAGGTGTCACTAACGTCACTTGATTGTCGTTACTGTTAAAACCGATACCCGGCACCGAAACATCGTTGGCGATTACCATATCCAGTTGCTTGCGCGTTAATTTATCCCGTGCATAGTGAAGCAAATCGCGGGTTTCCGCTGCAAAACCGACTGTATAAGGACGCTTAGGTTGTTTAGCAACGGTTGCGATAATATCCGGATTCTTAACCAGTCGAAGCTCCATAATCTCTTCGCTGCCTTTCTTAATTTTGTGTTCTGCAATGGCAACGGGACGATAATCAGCTACTGCAGCTGCGCCAATAAAAAGATCACATTCTTCAATCTGCTCTAGCGATGCGGCAAGCATCTCTTCTGCTGTTTCCACCTGAACGCACGTCACTCGTGCCGGCGGTGTCAGATTGACAGGACCAGAAATTAATTTCACTTTAGCACCTGCATCCATTGCCGCTTGAGCTAGGGCATAGCCCATTTTTCCGGAACTGTGATTGGAGATAAAGCGGACAGGATCTAGGGGTTCACGGGTTGGACCTGCGGTGATAAAGACAGTCTTGCCACTGAGTGCTAAGTATTCAAACTCTGCGGCTAAGCGTGTAGCTAAGTCGGTCGGTTCTAACATACGTCCAGGGCCAGTGTCGCCACAGGCCTGTTCACCTGCATCGGGTCCCCAGATCTGATAACCAGCGGCTTTGAGCGCTTCAATATTGTTCTGTGTATGGGTATCACGCCACATGGCTTGATTCATGGCTGGCGCGAGGCTAATCGGTGCATCGGTCGCTAGACAGAGGGTGGTCAGTAAGTCATTCCCCATCCCGGCGGCTACTCTGGCGATGAAGTCTGCACTAGCTGGCGCAATCAAAATATGGTCAGCCCATCTGGCGAGCTCAATATGCCCCATCCCAGCTTCCGCTTCTGGATCGAGCAGTTCGAGATGTACCGGATGCCCAGAAAGGGCTTGCAGCGTCAGTGGAGTGATAAATTCTGTCGCTGCAGGTGTCATCACCACACGTACATCGGCACCTGCTTTTTTCAGGAGACGAGTCAGCTCTGCGCTTTTGTAAGCGGCAATGCCACCGGTGATACCGAGAAGAATCTGTCTGTTAGTGAGTCTATGCATACCCAGAGAGCCCGAAGATTCCATGTTTTTAAGGAAGGCGCTAAGATAGCATTTTGATAAAGCTTTTCGTAGAGCTGCACAGTAAGGAAACTGCAAAATTAAGCACAAGGAGTGTGTACATGTCGATTCGACACTGGCCAGAAACTGAAAGACCCCGTGAAAAGCTCTTAGCCCAAGGCGCTAAAAGTCTTACCGATGCCGAACTTTTGGCGATTTTTCTTCGAACCGGTATCGCTGGTAAATCTGCAGTAGATTTGGCCAGAGAACAGCTACATCATTTTGGCGGCTTACGACCCTTAATGGAGTCAAATCAGCAAGCTTTTTGTATGGCGCCTGGTTTAGGCCCTGCAAAATATGCGCAACTGCAAGCGGTCTTAGAGATGGCAAGGCGGCATTTAGAAGCGTCTTTGGTGCGCGAGTCTGCGCTCGAAAGTCCAACAATGGTTCGTCAGTATCTCTCTTCGAAACTGAGGCATCAAACGCGTGAAGTGTTTGCTTGTTTGTTGCTGGATAATCGGCATCGCGTTATTCGATTTGAAGAACTCTTTTTTGGTACGCTGAATGCGGCGGCGGTTTATCCAAGAGAAGTTGTTAAGTTAGCGCTTGAAGCTAATGCTGCCGCAGTTATTCTTTCTCATAACCATCCCTCCGGTGTTGCGGAGCCTTCACAAGCCGATCGTCAGATCACTGAACGTCTCAAAGAGGCGCTTTCTTTAGTGGATATTCGTGTCTTAGATCATATGGTAGTCGGTGATAATGAAGTCATTTCCTTTGCTGAAAGGGGGTGGCTGTAGTTGATTGGTGAAAAAATCTCAATTGTGCTGGTTTATTTGAGTCAGTTAGGTATAATATGCGCCCTTCTATCCCTTAATGGTACGGTATTTTGTCCGGTACATTGGACGCTCCGCCTGAGAGTGCTAAGTATTTTTAGCGATTTGTTTAGCCTCAATAAACATCGGATAGGTTTTAGTAACTTTACAGAATTCAGGATTAATGCAATGTCTAGAGTTTGCATGGTAACGGGTAAGCGCCCGATCACAGGGAACAACGTTTCCCACTCAAACCGCAAAACGCGTCGTCGCTTTTTGCCAAACCTGCACTGGCACCGTTTTTGGGTTGAGAGTGAAAACCGCTTCGTACGTCTACGCGTTTCTTCTAAAGGTATGCGTATCATTGATAAAAAAGGCATCGACTCAGTTCTCGCTGAACTGCGTGGCCGTGGCGAAAAAGTTTAAGGAGCTAGACAATGGCAGCTAAAGGCGCTCGTGAGAAAATTCGTCTGGTTTCTTCTGCAGGAACTGGTCATTTCTACACAACTGACAAGAACAAGCGTAATACACCGGATAAATTTGAATTCAAAAAATACGATCCAGTGGTTCGCAAGCACGTGATCTACAAAGAAGCTAAAATCAAGTAATTGATTCTGGCGTCTTGACACAAAGCCCGGTTATCTCACCGGGCTTTGTTCTTTCTGGGATATGGTTTTCTGGGGCATGGAAAAGTGTTGATACGCGCCGTTCCTTTTGTGTTCGTATTATTATGGAGTACCGGCTTTATCGGTGCCCGCTTTGCGTTGCCTTATATAGAACCCTTCAACTTGTTATTTATCCGCATGCTGATGACACTTGTTGTCTTCTTCCTGCTGATTCAGTTTTTCAAAGCTAAATGGCCAAGCCCGCCCGAAGCTGGACATCAAATGGTCGTTGGCTTACTGATTCATGCCCTTTACCTAGGTGGTGTGTTTGTTGCGATTAAGCTCTTTCTACCCGCTGGTATTACCGCATTAGTGGTCGGTTTACAGCCTTTATTGACGGCGCTCTTTGCTTGGCTATTTATGGGGCAAGTGATGCGGCTTCAGCAGGGGGTTGGTTTGCTGATCGGGTTGTTTGGCATCGTGCTTGTCCTCGGAAGCGGTATTGTTGGACAGTCCTTTGAGATTCATCCAGTGGCGTTAGTTGCTGTCATTGTTTCTTTATTGAGTATTTCGATTGGTACCCTGTATCAAAAGCGTTTTGGTGGACAAACGGATCTTTTGACAGGTTCGTTTTATCAATATTTAGCGACCGCTCTATGCATGGGGGTGCTTGCCTACAGTTTTGAAACTAGAGAGATTATCTGGCATTCAGAACTGATTTTTGCGCTTTTGTGGTTAGTGCTGGGTTTATCGGTCAGCGCGATTTTGCTGCTGATGTTGATGATTCGTTTGGGAGAAGTGTCTAAAGTGGCGAGTTATTTTTACCTTGTCCCTCCCTTAACGGCCATCGAAGCCTGGTGGTTGTTTGATGAGCAACTCACCTTGTTTACCCTAGTGGGCGTCGTCATTACAGTGATGGGTGTATACTTAGCCTTACGCAAATCATCAAGACATGATAGTTAATTAAGATTAAGCCATGCCTGAGTTGCCCGAAGTTGAAACCACCTGTCGAGGGATCGCGCCCTACACAGAATCGCATACCCTGACCTCCATTACTGTGCGTCAGCCTCAATTACGTTGGCCCATTCCAGCAGAGTTGGGTTTGCTATTGCCCGGTCAAACCGTAAATCGAGTGGCTAGACGGGCAAAATATATTCTTTTACAAATGGATCAAGGTGATTTGCTTATTCATTTAGGCATGTCAGGTAGCTTGCGTGTGGTTTCAGCGGATACGCCGGTTGGTAAGCATGACCATGTCGATCTATTATTTGATAATAATCGTGTGGTTCGCTTTACCGATCCACGACGTTTTGGTGCGATACTTTGGCAAGCGGCTGATACACCCCATCCCTTGTTGCAAATGCTGGGTCCTGAGCCTCTGAGTGACGACTTTCATGTCGATTATCTTTGGTGTCGTTGCCAAGGAAGAAAACAGGCGATTAAGCAGTTCATTATGGACAATCATGTTGTGGTCGGTGTGGGTAACATTTATGCCAGTGAGGCGCTTTTCGCAGCAGGTATTGACCCGAGGCGCGCAGCGGGTCGCATTTCTAAAGAACGACTTGCACGGTTAGTCGATGAAATAAAGCGCGTGTTAGATTACGCAATCACCCGAGGGGGAACAACACTGCGTGATTTTGTAGGTGGTGACGGTAAGCCTGGCTATTTTCAACAAGAACTCTATGTCTATGGGCGTAAAGCTGAATTGTGTAAGGTCTGTGGTACCCAGCTTAAAGAGGTCAGACTGGGACAGCGAAGTAGTGTTTTCTGTCCTTCATGTCAGCGTTAATGGACAGTGAAACCAAGGTATTTTTGTAATGAACGATTTTTTTGACCCATTGAACCTTTTCACTGGAAAGGTAAAAGAGAATGCCAATAGTAGGCAGACCTTAAGAGAAAAGCTCGGTTTGATTCCATTTCTGGCCAAGCGACAAAACATAACCGTCAATCAATCTATCCATTGTGAGCTTTATCACTTTTCAAATGAAGCTCCTGTACTGATTTTCTTACCGGGTATCGGCACTTATTGCGAGCTTTATGCCGAGTTGCTCTCGGGTATCAGTGATCAAGGATTTAATGTTGTGGGTATTGATCTTCGAGGTCATGGATATTCTGCGGGTAATCGTGGCGATTATCGCGTCGAGCAGATCATTGACGATGTTTCTGCCGTAATTGATTATCTATCGGAACAATACTCAGGCCCCGTCGGTGTGTATGGTTATTCAATAGGTGGATTGCTTGCCGTAGCGGCGGCTGAACGTGATATTCGCATCTTATCAGTGCTTTGTGGCACGCTCCTAGTGACGGAAATTGCGCCTGATCTAGTGCACCAGTTTGGCTGGTCCTGGACTTGGAGCAGTGCGCTGTTTTTCCCGCACTTAAAGATACCCATGAAAACCTTTATTGACTATGAACAGCTGCTCAAGGGGCATCCCGCTGCAGCAGAGATCAGTCAAGATCCAAGAATTGTTTACGATTATCCCTTGGGAACGCTCGCCAGCCTGTTTACCCATGCCAGTGGTGCCATGAAAAGGTATTACAACTTCAAAGCGGCGATCATTCATGGTGAGCGCGATGAGGTCTTGCCCTTGGCCTATTCGAAGCAAGTGATCGAGTCGATGACCCATCCGTTCGAGTTGATTGAATTAAAAAATGAAGGACATATGGTTCCGTGGGATAATCCTAGGCTGTTGATTACAGAAGTGTCTAACTGGTTCAAAAAAACGCTATAACTCCTGAGTATTCAGCCTGTCATAAAAATGTCAAAACCTAACCTGCATAATGCAGGATTACTGTTAAGGTTTTGACAAGGAAACACTATGAAAATCCTTTACGCCGTTCAGGCAACGGGTAAC
>JAJOJN010000061.1 GCA_021208565.1 Nitrincola sp. | reverse complement strand
CACGCCACCCCAGCGTTCACGGGCATTGCGACATTTTTCCAACATGGCTATTCTCCTATTCAAACGCGAACAATAACTGAATTAATCCTGTATGATGAGACAAATTATTCAGTATTAACATGACTGTTTACAAAGCATTTAGTTTTTTAACGTTATAAAATGCCAGACTTAACTCACATAGTAATCTGAGACCTAAGCTGCGGCAACCAAACAAATCAATACTTGTCTGATTTGCTATGACACCACGAAATGAATATTTATCCAAGGGAGATTAAAACGAGATGATTAAACGATTCGTATCCATCCTAGTGCTCCTTTTACTGCCTATGTTTGGTGCACAGGCGCAAGTTAACAACCCCTATGTCGAGCTAGAAGCTTTCGTCACTAACTTTGGTGAGGTGCAAACTGGGCCTCTAAGATTCCTCAAAGCTGAAGTCACGCTACACATCGCCGAAGGCGGTAATCGAATTGATTTAGAGAAGCACAAAGCACAGATACGTAATGATCTGATCTTTCTCTTTAAGTCTCAAAGAGAATCTGATTTAGCCACAGTCGAGGCTCAGACTGTTTTAGCGCAGCGTGCGTTGAGAATTGTTCAAGAGGCGATGACAAAAGAAACAGGTCATCCTCAAGTGGACGACCTGTTCTTTACCAGTTTAGTGATTCAATAGTTTCAGGCTTTATTATAGGCCGCTAAGAAATCATCGAAGCTGAGGTTGTCTGACGCTTCGATACTGGCTTGCTCTAGTAGCGAAGCTTGCGCTTCGGATATCAAGCGAGCTTTGAGTTCTGGTTGGAGCGGTTCGGCAAGCAGCGTATTACGGTGTTGCTGGCTGAGCTCCGTTACCCAGTCTTGGTAGCTGCCACCGTGTTGTTTTAGCGATGCTAAAACCTGAGCAGATGGAGTCAACTCGGGTGCTTTCATTTTTTCGCGCTGCAGCGCGACTGATTGCGTATAACGTTGAGTTTGATTGGCCTCGTCTAGCACTTGCGCCGTGCGTTCTATTTGATCAAGAATCGTCATGCCCAGTGTTTCTCGATCGACCTCACCTTGATCGGTGAGCAGGGTTAATCCAGGTGCTCGACCACGCGTCACGATGCGTTGATGGTTTTGGCCAATTAAGTTGCACTCTAGGTCACTTAATTCGGCATCATTGCAGAGCAAGCAAGTGACTAAAAAGGCATCTAAAAAGTAGCTCTGCTCCAGACTTATACCGATCGGCAGTAACGGGTTGATGTCTGTATTACGCACTTCAATATACTGAACACCACGGCTGAGCAGCGCGTGAATAGGCTTCTCGCCCGATTCAGTAACACGTTTAGGGCGAATGTCGCTGTAATATTCGTTTTCAATTTGCAGGATGTTGGCATTCAATTGCCGATACTGACCATCAACTTTGACACCTAGTTTTTCATACTCAGGATGCGGCGTTCTAATCGCCATTTGCAAGGAGTTGGTGTAAGTATTGAGGCGGTTAAAACAGATATTGAGTGAAGATTGCACCTTATTTGAGTAACCCAAATCACTCATTCTTAATGAGGTCGCCCAAGGATGGTAAAAAGTGTCTTCAGACAGGGTTTCCAGCTGATGAGATTGCTGGCCCATAAAGCTTTTGCTTAGTGCGGGAGATGCTCCAAATAGATAGAGAAGCAGCCAGCTGTAACGGCGGAAGTTTCGAATCATGCGGAAATAGCTGGCTGATCGAAACTGTTGCATCGTACCTTGGTCTTGGCATATTTGCTGGTAAGCTGGCCAAAGCTGCTCGGGTAACGAGAAGTTATAATGGATACCGGCGATGGTTTGCATCATCTTGCCATAGCGATGCTGTAAACCTATCCGATAAACATGCTTCATTTTGCCAACATTCGACTCGCCATAATAGGCAATCGGTATCTCTGCTTCACTCTGAATATCACAGGGCATGCTGGCACACCAGATCAGCTCATCCTTGACCATCTCATAACTAAATCGATGCAGATCAGTAAGGTGGCTGAGCATCTCTTGGTTATCTTGAAAAACCGGTGTGATGAATTCAAGCAAAGCTTCTGAATAATCAGTTGTGATCTCACTGTGTGTCAGCGCCGAGCCTAACGCTTTCGGATGCGCTGTCTGCGCTAAGCGCCCTTGAGGTGTCACACGAAGGCCTTCTTTTTCAATACCATGCTGTAACTGAGTCAAAAGTTGACTGCTGCCGTCACGAAGCAGTTGATTCAGGTTGTAGTCGAGGGTGGCTGGCAAAGTGGTATTCCCTTTTACAACGATCATCTATTCAGGATCGTAAATGGTTAGGTAGTTCTAGTGCTGTGTCATTATATGCATCATGGGGGCAGATAGTGACACTGACAAGCGTTATGCGTCGCTTTTTTTTCATGCTTAGCCCAATTCGACGACGCTTACTGTCAATCTCCAGCACCCGCACAGTAACAATCTGTCCAGTTGAGACATGGGCGTGAGGGTCTTTCACAAACTGATCCGCCAGTTGCGAGATATGCACTAAACCGTCTTGATGAACACCAATATCAACAAAAGCACCGAAATGAGTAATATTGGTAATGACTCCTTCTAGCTGCATCCCTACAGCTAAATCTTCGATCGATTCTACGCGCTCATCATAACGAACAGACTTGAACTCGGGGCGCGGATCGCGCCCGGGTTTTTCAAGCTCATTCAGTACATCACTTAGGGTGAAGCTGCCATATTCAGTTAAAGATGATTTCATGACGTCAGCCGAAATCTTGCGCAGTACTTCCGGTGAAGTTAGGAGTTTAGCAATGCTAATACCCGCTAAAGAGGCGATTTTGCGAACCAATGGATAGGATTCAGGGTGAACGGCGGTGTTATCTAGAGGCTCTTTGCCGTCGCGTATACGTAAAAAACCGGCGCACTGTTCGAAGGCTTTAGGTCCCAGTCGAGGTGTTTTGAGGAGTTCTTTTCGATCATTAAAACGACCAAGAGCTTCGCGTTGCTTTACCAAATTGTTTGCTAGAGTTGCATTTAAACCCGCCACACGTGTCAGCAGGGCGGCTGACGCAGTATTTAAATCCACACCCACATGATTCACGCAATCTTCCACCACAGCATCCAGCTTTTGCGCGAGTGCCTTCTGATCCAAGTCATGCTGATACTGCCCAACACCGATAGCGCGGGGATCAATTTTGACCAGCTCGGCTAAGGGATCTTGTAAGCGTCTGGCGATAGATACGGCGCCACGCAATGTCACGTCAAGTTGGGGAAACTCTTCAGCAGCCAGTGCCGATGCTGAATAAACTGAGGCACCTGCTTCGCTGACCAGCATGGCGGAAATGGCGTTGAACGATGCGTTACGTAATAGTGTTTGGACCCAAGCCAGTGTTTCTCTGGATGCGGTACCGTTGCCAACCGCAATCAAGGTCACTTGATGGTCTTGAATCAGTTTTGCCAGGCGTTGAGACGCCTCCGGTTCTTGGCGGTGTGGCGGGTGTGGAAAAAGGGTAGCGGTTTCGAGTAATTGCCCTGTTGCATCGATAATCGCTGCCTTAACACCTGTTCGTAAACCTGGATCTAACCCCAGCGTCACATGAGCACCGCGGGTGCTGAGAGTAGAAGGTCTCTTAGGTTTCGAGCAAAAACATCGATAGCACTGAGTTCTGCCTGCTGTCGTAACTGACGAATCAGATCATTTTCTAACATCGGCGCCAATTTTGTTTTCCAGCTTTGCTCTAGAGTCTGTAGTAACCAGGGTGACGCATTTTGTAGACGCAGTTGGTTTGCTCTGGCGATGGCTTTAATGGGTTCATTTGCTTGCGCTTCAGGTAACTGGATACGATAACTTAGTTCACCCAGCTGTTTACCGCGAAGTATGGCTAGGGTTCGATGTGATGGAATTTTGCACAGGGTTTCTGCAAATTCATAATAATCTCTAAACTTGCTGTCCGGATCGGCTTTGCCTTTTGCCGCACTCACCTCTAATAGACCCTGTTGCCAGAGTGTTTGTCTTAAGTGTCCAATAAGATCGGGTTGTTCAGTCAGTTGCTCAATAAGAAGATGACGGCAACCCTCCAGCGCGGCATCAATTGAATCTATCCCCTTGTTTGGGTTCAAGTATGGAGGTGCAAAAGATTCAGGTGGCAGGTGAGGTTGTCTTAATACTTGCTCGGCTAATCCGGTTAAGCCGGCTTCCCGAGCCTCTTGTGCTTTATTACGACGTTTAGGCTTATAGGGTAGGTATAGATCTTCGAGTCGTGCTTTGCTATCCGCTTCGTTTAGCGCTTTTTCCAGTTCAGGGGTGAGGCGATCTTGACTACGAATCTGCTCAAGGATGGTTTGACGACGCTCTTCTAATGCAGTGCAATACTCTAACTGCTCAGCGAGCGCTCTGAGTTGTGTGTCATCAAGACCGCCGGTGGCCTCTTTACGATAACGAGCAATGAAGGGGATGGTAGCACCTTCTTCGATCAGTTTAAGTGTCGCGCTAACTTGTCCAATAGGTAAGGCAAGGCGCTTGGCCAGTTGTGGAGCAAGATTCATCAGTATTCCTTAAGCGATTTATGCAACGTGAAGAATGTGTAACAGATTGGTTTGACCATGTGCACCAATCAAACTGCCACGAGTCAGCAAGATAATATCACCTGTGGCAACTCGACCATCAGCTTTTAAACCGGCGATGATCGCTTCATTGATACGCGTAGGGTCAATAGCGGTCACATCGAAGAAGATCGGCTGTACCCCTCTATAGAGCGTCATGCGCCTTAGAGTGCGGGTGTTGCGAGTCATGGCATAGATCGGGATGCCAGAACGAATACGAGACATCCATAAAGGTGTTGACCCTGATTCGGTCAGGCAGACGATCGCGCGCACGCCAACTAAACTATTCGCCGTATACATGGTGGAGCGTGCAATGGCTTGATCAACTCGCTCACAAATCTGCTTATGAGAAGTGGGTACGGGTGCCGAGAGCTGGTGCTTTTCTGCGCCCTGACAAATCCGAGTCATGGCTTCAACAACTTCGACAGGATAATCACCTGCAGCCGTTTCAGCAGAGAGCATCACCGCGTCGGTACCGTCTAGGATAGCGTTTGCGACATCAAACACTTCGGCGCGGGTTGGCATCGGGTTGTGAATCATGGTTTCCATCATCTGTGTCGCGGTAATTACGAATCGATTCAGTTCTCGAGCACGACGTATCAAATGTTTTTGAACCCCAATTAACTCAGCATCACCGATTTCGACACCAAGATCTCCGCGAGCCACCATCACACCATCGATGCTAGGATAATGGCATCCAGAACATCGGGATTGGCAACAGATTCGGCTCGTTCAACCTTAGCAATCAGTTCTGCACGACTTTGGCTTTTATCCAAAAGTCGTCTAGCCTCAATTAAATCTTCTGCACTTCGAGGAAAAGACACCGCGATATAATCAAAATCAATCTCTGCAGCAAACTTGATATCAAATCGGTCCTTATCGGTCAGGGCATTGACCGATAAACCACCGCCAAGACGATTGATACCTTTGTTGTTGGAGAGGACGCCCCCGATCAATACGCGAGTCAGTATTTTGGCATCCTCAATTTTTTCGACCTTGAGCTGTATTCTCCCATCATCTAGCAGCAAAATATCCCTAGGCTGGCAATCATCAGGCAACTGTTTATAGTCAATGCCGACGGCTTGCTGATCACCAGCGCTCGGATCCATGCCTGCATCCAAGGTGAAGTGATCATTCGGGGTTAAGGTGATTTTTTGATTTAGAAAACGTGCGATCCGAATTTTGGGACCTTGCAAGTCACCCAATAGCGCAACGGGTATGCCTGTTTTTCGAGAGGCCTCTCTGACCTGAGTGATACGCTGTCGATGTTCCGCTGTGGTACCATGTGAAAAATTAAGTCTGAATACATTGACGCCTGCTCGTAGCAGACGTTCGAGCGTGCCAACAGGGTCGGTAGAGGGGCCCAGCGTTGCAACGATTTTAGTGCGTTTTAACATATCAACTCCGTTGCTATTCAGTAAAAAAGCTAAACTGATTAATATTATAGCCTTAGAGCCAGACTCTACCTAAGTTTTATAAAGGTTACCTATCGGGCTTGGTCGATGATGCTATCGAGCCTTTTATATTCAATAGGTCGTAAGTAAGTGCATTGCTGGATGTCACGATGAAATCATATTCTCATGCAGGAAAAACCAGTCCTTTTTCAAAAGTGCTGATTTTACTCAGTGTACTGGCGCTATTTGTAGTGCTCATGATGCAAACGGCGACCATCAGTCGTTATCAGGCCTTATTGGAGTTGCAGCATAAAACGGAAGCAGATTTAAATCGCTATATTATTACCGTTCAGCAAAAGCTTGATCGGTTTAAAGATTTACCTAAGCTTCTGTCGACTCATCCAGATCTTCTTAGCATCCTTCCTCATCCGGACACTGAGGAAAATAAATTGCGACTGAACCTTTTCTTAGAAGAGGTTAACGATATTATTGGTGCTTCAGATACCTACTTAATGAATCGAGAAGGATTAACGGTTGCGGCGAGCAACTGGTCGATGGCGCGCTCTTTTATTGGTGGAAACTTCAGTTTCAGACCTTACTTTACCGATGCGGTGGCCGGCGAGGCGGGTAGTTATTTTGCACTGGGCACGACCTCTCAACAAAGGGGTTATTTTTTCAGTTATCCCGTTTACAGTGAAGGTGAGGTGGCGGGCGTTATTGTAGTTAAAATTGATCTTAACGATGTAGAAGATCATTGGAACGATCCGCTTCAAGATATCTTAGTTACAGATAACGATGATGTTATTTTTATTTCCACTCGCCCTGAATGGAAGTTCCGAACCTTAACCCCTTTATCTAATAAAGATCAACTTCGAGTACGGCAGAGCCTGCGTTACGGCGATAACCCTCTTATTCCACTGGATATCACTCATCGTGAAACCTTTATCGAAGGTGTTGAATTGGTGACCATGAAGTCATCAGATCCGACAAAAGAGGATGAGCCTAGGGGGCAGCAACAGTATTTATTGATGACTTTGGCCATCGAGGATGCTGGACTTAATGTGTCCATGTTATCCAGTATGAAAGTCGTTGATCAAAAAGTCCTGTCTGCTATGGTGCTTGTCTCTTTTATCTACATAGCATTAATGCTGTTGATTTGGGTGTTGCGTGTTCGATACCGATTGAAAATGCAACAGCGTGACTTTCAGTTGCGTGAGCATAAAGCCTTAGAAGAGAGTGAAGCTCGCATCCGAGCCATCATTGATCATACTCATGCAGGTCTGATTACCCTAGATGAAGCTGGCACTGTGCGCTATATGAACCCTACCGCCGAAAAGCTGTTTGGTGTCACTGCCAAGGAATTAAAAGGGCAGTACCTTAGCCCCTTGTTTTCGGATGCCGCAAGGACATTATGCTGGCGCTACATTATGGATGATACGACCGATTCGACAGAGTTAACTATCGAAGCCGATGCTCTTGATAGACATCGTCGGGCTTTTCCTGTTGAACTAACCTTAGGGCGCATGTCGGTAGCCGGTGAAAAGTTGTTTATGTTAACGATTCATGACATTACTGAGCGAAAACAGTACGAGCAAAAGCTTAGAGATGCGACGGAGGCACTTGAGTGCAGAGTACAAGAGCGTACCAAGGATCTTGTAGAAACTAATGCACGATTGATGCAAGAGATGACTCAGCATCGTAACACTCAAAACGAATTGATACAGACAGCTAAGCTGGCTGTGCTCGGTCAGCTTTCGGCGGGTATTAACCATGAGTTGAATCAACCACTCACCGCCATTCGAAACTATGCTGATAATGGCTTGGCTTTTTTGGAGCGAGGTAAGCTCGATACAGTTCAGAATAACCTAAAAGAAATTAGTGGGTTAACGGGTCGAATGGCGAAAATCATCCATCCGCTTAAAGAGTTTTCTCGCAAAAGTATGAACTGCATCGAACCGGTATCCCTAAAGCAGATCCGCGATGGAGTGATGTCAGTCATGTATGGACGCTTTGAAAAAGAGCAGGTACAGGTGAGCTGGCCAACAAATGTTGATCAGGTTTGGGTGATGGCTGATCGATTAAGATTAGAGCAGGTGTTTGTGAATCTTCTGACGAATGCCCTGCAAGCGGTTGAAGGGTTAAATCATAAAATCATTCAGGTCGATGTCGAAAGTTCTGCTAAAGAAACACTGATTAGGGTCAGAGATAACGGGCCGGGTGTAACGGATCCTGATCGTGTGTTTGAGCCCTTTTATACCACCAAAACATCAGGTCAGGGCATAGGTTTGGGCTTGCCCATTTCTCAGCGTATTATCGAATCATTCTTTGGTGAGCTGAGTGTCCGAAATCACGCCCAGGGTGGTGCAGAGTTCTTGATTCGATTACCCTCGGCGAACGCGATGCCGAAGAGTGCGCTGGCGGACATGGAGATTGAAAAAGATTGAAAACCCTCATTAAAGAGCCCTCAATAAATTCACCTGTCTTGCTCATTGACGATGAAAAGCATATTCGTTTGGCTGCAGGACAGACCTTAGAATTAGCAGGTTACGACGTTCAACCTCTCAGTAATGCAGAGGGCGTTCTGGATAAGATCGATGACGCTTGGCCTGGAGTGGTGGTCACCGACATCAATATGCCTGGGATGGATGGTTTGGAGCTGATGCGTGCCATTCATACCAAAGACCCCGATCTGCCCGTTATTTTAATCACGGGTCATGGCGACATTTCGATGGCTGTGAGTGCGATACGACAGGGGGCTTATGATTTTATCGAGAAACCCTTCGCATCGGAACTACTGCTTGATGTGGTTCGACGTGCTTTAGAAAAACGACGACTGACCTTAGAAAACCGTCAATTACGTTTTGAACTAGAAGCGCAGTCGGCTCCAGGTCCTAAAATTATCGGTAAATCCCTTCAAATTCAGCACTTACGCAGATTAATGACCGCGATAGCCGATACACCCGCCGATATTTTAGTCATGGCTGAAACGGGGTGTGGTAAAGATTTATTGGCGCGCTATATCCATGAACACAGTCGTCGTCGAGAAAAAAACTTTGTTGCGATCAACTGTGGCGCAGTGCCAGAAGCTCTAATAGAAAGCGAACTTTTTGGTCATGAGGCAGGTGCTTTTACGGATGCGCGGAGTCAGCGTGTTGGTAAGTTTGAATATGCGAATGGAGGCACTCTTTTCCTAGATGAAATCGAAAGTATGCCCATGTCTCTTCAGGTGAGACTATTGAGAGTTTTAGAAGAGCGCAGTATTGAACGACTGGGCTCGAATAAAACGATTGAGTTGGATCTGAGAATCATTGCGGCAACCAAAGTGGATCTTCTCTCTTTATGTGAAAAAGGGCACTTTCGTGAAGATCTTTACTATCGTTTAAATGTGCTTAGAGTGGATATTCCACCCTTACGCGATCGGCGCGAAGATATCCCGTTGCTGTTTCAGCACTTTGCACTGATCGCGTCCAACCAGTATGGTCGGGAAGTAATGCCTTTACCTGCTGAGCGGATGCACAGCTTAATGCTGCATGATTGGCCGGGTAACGTCAGAGAGTTACGTAACCTCGCTGAACGTTATGTGCTTTTAGGTGAGAGTTGCACCTTTGACTTTGATAATCGTCCCATCACCTTAACTGGTGCGGGTTTAGGGATGACGCTTCCTGAGCAGGTTGAGCGGTTTGAGAAGATGTTGATCCATACTGAGTTGGGTCGTCATGGAGGATCTATTAAAGATACGCTGGAATCTTTAGGTCTGCCACGTAAAACACTCTACGATAAGATGCGAAAGTATGGCTTAGATAAGCGGCAGTACAAGTAGAAAAACCCAAGGCCGAAATGTCGGCCTTGGGTTTCTGCGTGAGCGTGTTGCTTGAGTGCTTCACTATAGCTTGAAGCGCTTCAACATGATTTCGAGTTCGTGAGCAAGGCTGGTCAACTCATTGGATACTTGGCTCAAATGACGGGCATGTTCTGAGCTGTCCTCGGAACTTTCATTAATCGCCATGATGTTACGTTCGATATTGCTAGCCATCTGGCTCTGCTCTTGAACGGCATTAGCCACTTCATGATTCATGTTGTTGATGCGTCGAATCTCAGCCGCAATAGTGTTGAGGGCATTGGAGGTGTTCTGAACCTGTTCAACACCTTGGCCAGCACTTTCTAAAGAGCTTTGCATCACATCAACGGCGTTTTAGCATCGACTTGCAAGCCATCTATGATTTTGTAGATCTCTTCAGTTGAGGCTTGAGTTCGGCTAGCCAACGTGCGTACCTCATCAGCCACGACGGCAAAGCCACGCCCCTGCTCACCCGCTCTGGCAGCTTCAATGGCGGCATTGAGTGCCAAGAGATTGGTTTGTTCGGCGATGTTTTTAATTACTTGTAGTACAGTGCTGACATTTTGCGCTTGATCATCGAGTTTTTGGATAACATTTGAAGCCTCATCGATATCCTTGCGCAGCTTTTCAATCGCTTGAATAGCGTGGGCTGTTACTTTTGTACCTTCATTACTCTCGTGTAGCGCAAGATCAGAAGCTTCAACACTCTGGGCAGAGCTGTTCGAGACACTGTGCGTTGAGGCTTCCATCTGTTCTATTGCTGAGGCAACAGATCGGGTTTGATCCTGTTGATGGAGCACCGCTTGGGTTGTTTGGTTGGCGATGTCGTTGATACGAGTACTCGAAGACGACAGTTTCAATACCGTGCTGCTGACCTGCTGCAGGCTTTGATGAACATTTTCCAGTAATGAGTTCATCGCTGCTGACATTTTGCCGATTTCGTCATCCGATTTAACCGCTACGCGTAGGTTGAAATTTTGCTCTTTCCCTATCTCATCCAGAGTGTTTGCGAAGTCATTCACAGGGCGGATAACAACGCGATTAAGAATGTAGCTGATGACTAAAATACCGATGATGAATAAAAGGAGTTCAACCATCGCGACATTGATCATGTTAGCGCGAATAGCTGAATTCATTTGATCTAATGAATAGGTGACGCGAACAGCACCAATTACTGTGCCTTCAGGATGCTGGTGACAGAGCAAACAGTTAGTACCTTTGTAATCGGGAATGGCTTTCATCGGTAGCAATACTGTTAAGCGATGACCATCGCGGTCACGAATCTCTTCAACGACCTTTTCGCCACCCATGGCACGTCTGTCTAGATCATCACGAACAACCGAGTCCTCAGAACCGGGGCCGTAAATAGCGTTTAGTTCTGGACTGCGTAAAATTCTTGCTTCAATAATCGATTCATTGCTCAGGATACGCTTCTGTAACTCACCTCGATTGCCCATCGCGCCGCTAAGCATGAGGATATTGATGCTGTCAAAATAGGAGTCAGCCGCATCGATAGTCGTCGTCCTGGCAACATCAGTAACCAGTGAAGACTCACTTCGATAAATCACTGTGAGGGAGCTGATCAGTACCACCATGAATACGATCAGTAGCGATAAGTTAACCTTTGTTTTAATCGACATGTAAGCCTAACCGAATAAAGAATTATCTATTATTTCTAGTCTTTTTTTTAAAGAAGTTCAAGAATACCTCAAACTTAAGACTATGTAACCTTTGTTTTACTAAGGATTAAGTCATTTTTCAAAAGTGGCGGATTTTCACCCTTTTTGGCAATTTTATGAGCGGATATACGCTTAAATTCAGCATTATATTCATTTTGCCAAATATTAATCGGTTTGTTTTGTAATGGAATTATTAAGTTGGCACGTTGTGTGCTTTTAAGAAACAAACGTAACTTATCTAGGTGGAATGAATGGCCCAATATAAAACGATTCTCTTTGCCACTGATTTTTCAGAGGGTGCCGAAAAAGCAGTCGATCACGCACGAACTCTAGCCAAGCTTACAGGTGCTAAGTTAAATCTATTTCACGTGATTACTGAGCTTTCTGATAAACGCCGTAAACGCGTTCCGCCCGATGTAATTGATACTTTTATCCGTGAAGTGACACGCCAAGCGAAGGAAGACATGGATAACTTCTGCGATGCACATTTTTCAGGTCCTGATTCTGAAGGGATTGAAATCACGAAAACTATCGAAGTCGGCATAGGGTTCACTGCGATTCTAGAAGAAGCGAAGCGAAGCCAGGCAGATTTGATTGTGATGGGTACTCATGGGCGCTCGGGTATCGAAAAAGTCCTTGTAGGCTCCACAGCTGAACGAGTGGTTCGAGGCGCGATTATTCCTGTCTTGACCGTTAGAAGCTAACAACCTGTTTTTACGATCCAAAAAACTAATATAACTAGGAGAAATACACATGCGTATTCTATCTAAACAAGCCCTAATCGCAGGCTTTCTCGGTCTAACCATGACTGCTGGAGCTGCTTATGCAACAGAAGATCGTAGTGATTGGCCAAGAAGTATTACTGTAGGAACTGCCAGCCAAGGTGGTGTTTATTACGTTTATGGAGCGGGTTGGGCAAACCTTGTGGGTGAAGCGCTGGGTATCTCTGCGGGTGCGGAAGTTACCGGTGGTCCAGTTCAGAATGCGACACTGGTTCAGATGGGTGAGCATGCGTTTGGCATGGTAACAACAGGACCACTCATTGCCGCTCTTAATGGGCAAAGTGAATTAGCGCCAGGAATGCCGCATGATGATCTTCGTGCAGTCTTCCCAATGTACCAAACCACACTGCAAATTATTGCATTGCAAAGCTCTGGTATTAATTCTATTGAAGATCTTGACGGTAAAACCATCGGTGTAGGCCCTGCCGGTGGAACAGCTGATATGTATCACTCTCAATTATTAGAAAAGTTGGGCATCAATGTACGTACGCGCAATGGCGGTGCTGCTGACCAAGCTGGGCAGTTACAAGATGGTCTAATTGATGCCTTTGCGTTTGCAGCGGGAATGCCGATCTCTGCATTTAGTCAGTTAGAAGCTCAGACGAACGTTAATATTTTTTCTTACGAGCCTCACCACTTTGAAAAAATTTCTGAACACTTCCCAGAGTTGAGCCCTGCTGTTATTCCAGCGTCTGTGTATAGCTCTATGCCTGGTGATCGTGATGCGATTTCATTGTGGAACTGGGCGATTACCCACAAAAACATGCCTGAATCTCTAGTTTATGGTGTGACTAAAACCGTCATGGAAAATCATGATCGCATGATGCAGATCCATGCTGCTTCTGTCGAAACGATTCCTGAAAACTTCAAATATAACACTGTGTTGCCATGGCATGCTGGTGCTGCGCGTTGGTTTGAAGAGAACGGTTTTGAGATTCCAGCTGAGCTAAGAGACTAATTATCTAATTAGTTGAGTAATAGAGGTGCTGATCTTTGATCAGCACCTACGCCTTAAATGCCTTAAGTTAGGTATCCATCCCATGACAGAAAAAACTCCAGCATCGATCGATGCTGCTGAAGAAAAAATCGGTGCCGAGGGTGTATCCGATGTGCCGTTAGGGCATAACGAACGTGATCTAACCGGTGTTGTTGGAAAAATTATTTTCTTTGCCTGTGTTTTCTATACCGGTTTACATCTCTACGCACTGAATATATCACCTATCGAAACCTGGACCTTCCGTATTATTCACGTAGCCGGTGGTCTAGCGGTTGGTTTTGCCTTAATAGCGGCTTATACCCTCGATAGACAAAAAGAACCGCAACCCTTGAACGCCATTCAATGGGCGGCGATGTTACCAATAGCTCTTGCGATGTTATTTGCGGGTGCAGGGATTACTTACGCTTGGATTAGCCGTGAGTGGATGGACCAGATGCCTCCCGCTTGGTTACTGCCTCAGGTGGCTTGGGCACTTGCGATTTCAAGCTCAGCCGCTATCGTTGCGGGCTGGATTTGGAAGTCAGGTGGGAATAGACGAATTTTCTGGGGTGATTTGGCGCTGATGGCGGCCGCAATCATCGTAGCGGCTTATCTGATTTTTGTATTGCAAAGATGGCGCTTTGCAGCCGGCACGCCGATGGTCAGTCAAACCGACTTCTTAGTCGCGTTTACCGGCGTGATGCTAATCATGGAGTTAACACGACGTGTAGCTGGTTTGGCATTAATCGTGATCACTGGCGTTTTCTTGATTTACGCTTTTGCAGGCCCTTACCTGCCCGGTATTTTAGAGCATCGTGGTTACTCGATGGAGCGTTTCTTTACCTACATCTACACAGATAACGGTATCTTAGGCCCAACCACGGCGGTATCTTCGACTTATATTATCCTCTTTATCACCTTTGCCGCCTTCTTGCAGGCCTCGCGTGTCGGCGATTACTTTGTTAATTTCGCTTTCGCAGCAGCAGGTCGCGCTCGTGGAGGACCGGCTAAGGTAGCTGTTTTTGCATCCGGTTTGATGGGTATGATTAATGGCACCTCGGCGGGTAACGTCGTGGCGACGGGTAGCTTGACCATTCCGTTGATGAAAAAGGTCGGCTATCACCCACGAAGTGCTGGCGGTATTGAAGCAGCCGCTTCAACGGGTGGTCAGATAGTTCCGCCGATTATGGGGGCGGGTGCCTTTATTATGGCAGAGATTACCGGTATTCCTTATACCGAAATCGCTATTGCGGCACTAATACCTGCGGCACTCTACTTCCTGTCGATCTACCTGATGGTTGATCTTGAGGCGCGTCGTGAAGGCATGTCAGGTTTGTCGCGTGACCAACTACCTGTATTCAGTAAAATGGTTAAACAGATCTACCTGTTCTTGCCGATTATCATCCTGATTAGTACCCTGTTTATGGGATATTCGGTTATCCGTGCAGGGACCTATGCAATGATCAGTGCGGCGGTGGTGTCATGGCTAACGCCTTATCGAATGGGTATTCGTGAGCTGTTAGACGCCTTGTCACTGGGTACGCGCATGGCGATTCCCTTGATAGCCGTCTGTGCTTGTGCGGGTATCATTGTTGGCGTCATCAGCCTCACAGGTGTTGGTGCTCGATTTGCGTCGATGCTGCTGGGTATTGCGGATGCGAGTCAGATTCTAGCGCTCTTCTTTGCAATGTGTATCAGTATCTTACTGGGTATGGGCATGCCAACGACAGCGGCTTATGCCGTTGCCGCTTCAGTTGTTGCACCAGGTCTTCAGCAGATCGGGATTCCACCCTTAGTCGCTCACTTCTTTGTGTTCTACTATGCGGTGTTGTCGGCTATTACGCCGCCGGTTGCGCTAGCGGGTTATGCCGCCGCAGCCATATCGGGTACTGATCCGTTGAAAACAGCGATGACGTCATTCAAGTTTGGTTTGGCCGCGTTTATCGTACCCTTCATGTTCTTCTATAGTCCGGCACTCTTGATGGATGGCACTTGGACAGAGATCCTGAGCGTAGTGATTAGTGCGTCAGTAGGTATCTACCTCTTGGCAGCCTCTATTCAGGGTTATTTCTTGAAAGGTCATGTGAATCTTGTTCAGCGTGTCATTCTATTGATTGCTGCGATTTCCATGATTGCTGGTGGTCTAGTGACCGATGCGATAGGTCTAGGCTTAAGTGCAGTGGTATTAGCGTGGCAGTTAGCGATCAATAAAGCGAAAGCTTGATGCGCGCTACTGATTGACAATAAAAAGGCGCAAGCTGTTATGTTTGCGCCTTTTTTCTATCAGATGACATTAGTTGACAGATTCAGCCCCAACCTACCCTAAAAAGAGCTTGTAAGCTTCGTTATCGGTTTCTTCCGAATAGCTGTAACCAACTTCATCAAGGAAGGTAGGAACTAAATGCCTTTCCTCTTCCGGAACCTGCATGCCTAAAAGAACACGTCCGTAGGCGGCTCCATGATTGCGATAATGGAACATAGAGATGTTCCAACGCCCGCCCATTTTGCTCAAAAATAGCATCAATGCACCTGGGCGCTCGGGAAATTCAAAGCGATAAATCACCTCGTTATTGACGCTGGTCGGCGCATGGCCACCCACCATATAACGGATATGGATTTTAGCCATCTCGTTGTCCGTTAAGTCAACAACATCAATGTTATGTTGCTTGAGTGTTTCGAGTAACTCTTTGCGACCATCATTATTGGGTTTAATCTGTACGCCTGCAAAAACAATGGCCTCTTTATCATCACCATAACGGTAATTAAACTCGGTAATATTGCGTTTGCCGAGTGCAGTACAAAAGTTTTTGAAGCTGCCGGGATGCTCCGGTATCTTAGCAGCAATAATGGCTTCGCGTTTTTCTCCCAGCTCAGAGCGCTCGGCAATGTGACGAAGACGATCGAAGTTAACATTAGCTCCAGAATCTATCGCGACAAGAGTTTGTTTGGTTGCGCCTGTTTGCTCGACGTATTTTTTGATACCCGCGACGCCAAGTGCTCCTGCGGGTTCACAGACTGAGCGTGTGTCATCGAAGATATCTTTTACAGCGGCACAGATCTCGTCAGTGGTGACGGTAATCACCTCATCCACAAACTGTTTTGCCAATTCAAATGTGTGTTCGCCGATGCGAGCGACTGCAACGCCGTCAGCAAATAAACCTACCTGAGGTAATGTAACTCGCTCGCCTGCTTCCAGTGCGGCTTTCAAACAGGCGGCATCTTCAGGCTCAACACCAATGATGCGAGTTTCTGGACGTAAATACTTAATATAAACCGCAATGCCCGCAATCAGGCCACCGCCGCCGACGGGTACAAAAACTGCATTAATGTGGCCGCTGTGCTGGCGCAACAGCTCCATAGCAATGGTGCCTTGGCCGGCGATGACATCGGGATCGTCAAAAGGTGGAATATAAGTCATTCCTTTCTCGGCCATCAATTTCTTCGCTTGAGCTTGAGCCTCATCGAAGGTATCACCATGCAACACCACATGACCACCACGTGCACGAACGCTACTGACTTTGATATCAGGGGTGGTTTTAGGCATAACAATTGTCGCTTTAACCCCCATCGCTTTTGCAGACATGGCTAATCCTTGAGCATGATTGCCTGCTGACGCGGTAATCACACCCGCCGCTTTTTCGGCATCGCTCAGTTGTGCCATGCGGTTATAGGCACCGCGTAACTTGAATGAGAAAACCGGTTGCAGGTCTTCGCGCTTCAGTAAAATACGATTGCCGAGGCGAGCAGACAGCGCAGGCGCCTCATCCAGTGGCGTTTCGATTGCAACGTCGTAAACACGCGCTTCCAGAATCTTTTTAATATACCTGTGTGCCATAGCGAGAGCTGTTAAAACCTGTGTAAATAATGAACGGGGTAGTGATGGTATCGGCTATGGCCTTTTACGTCTATAAGCGAGAAGCACTAGCGCGTATAATTCCCTAACTCTTTGCAATTTTGTGGGTGTCAGTGATGAATCAAGATGAGATGAAGCGAGCAGTGGGTTTGGCTGCGGTAGAGATGATCCGTCCAAAGCTGGATCGTCAAACCATTATTGGTGTGGGTACAGGATCGACAGCGAACTGTTTTATTGACGCCTTGGCGAAGTATCGTGATGAGTTTGCTGGAGCCGTGGCCAGTTCAGAAGCGACGGCGGCACGTTTGCGTCAGCATGATATTGAAGTTTTCGATCTTAATGCCGTCTCTAATCTTGAATTTTACATCGACGGCGCGGATGAGTTCGATTCAGGCTTTAATCTGATCAAGGGTGGTGGTGCTGCACTGACGCGCGAAAAAATTGTTGCCGCCGTCGCCAAAACCTTTATCTGTATTGTGGATGAAACGAAAAAGGTGGATGTGTTAGGGCGTTTTCCGTTACCTATTGAGGTGATCCCCATGGCGCGCTCCTATGTTGGTCGTCAACTCGCGGCGCTCGAAGGGCAACCCATTTATCGTGAGGGGGTGGTGACCGATAACGGTAATATCATTATTGATCTGCATGATGTCGAAATTTTGGACCCTAAAGTGTTTGAGCGCCACCTCAACAATATTGTGGGTGTCGTCACTAATGGCCTATTTGCAAACCGTGGGGCGGATGTCATTTTGATGGGAACGCCTCAGGGGGTGGAAACCCTGAAGCGTTAGTTTGATAGCCGCAACCGCTAGTGTCTTAAAAACGAGTCTAGCTACTTTTGAGCAGGCGGTAGCACTGACTCAGCGTTAAGCGTCTTCTCATCAGAATTCCGCTGATGACAAAAAACAGGCTAGACGTCAGGGGCAGCAGAATCCACATGCCGACGTGTAACTTAGGCGTCAGGTTTAACAGGTGCTGATAGAGCAGCATTAGTGTGAGCTCTGTGGTGATGACGGCAAGGATGCCGCAAACCGCACCGAGCAGTAAGAGTTCTAATAGGTCGAGCTTTTGCGTCTGCTCAGCGCTCGCGCCTAGCGTTTGTAGGAGAGCACTTTCATAGCGCCGTTGTTGCAGCGCTTGATGTAAGGTTAGCAACATCAGCAAAGCACCACACAGCATAGTGAGACCTAATATCAGTGCGGAGCTATCCCCTAGTCTCTCTAGCCAAGTCCCAATTTGTGTTAACAACTGGCCGATATCAATGAGTGTTAAAGATGGAAATTCTCTCACCAGTTGAGAGGCCAGTGCCTGGCGTTCAGTTTCTAGCCGAAAGCTCGTAATAAACGTCGCGGGCATTTCTTTAAGCGCGGCGGCATTGAAGATGACATAGAAGTTAGGTTGAAAAGAGGTCCATTCAACCGCTCTAAGACTGGTAATACGGGCTTCTATTTCTATCCCACCTAAATTGAAACCGAGAAGATCACCAGGGACTAAGCCTAAAATTTCAGCCATCTCCCGTTCTACGGAAATTTCAGGGTCGCTAGTATCGGCATCCCACCAGCGACCCGCCACGATACTATTGTGTGAAGGAGGGGTATCGCTCCAGCTCAAATTCAACTCGCGGTTAAGCGTGTTATGTTCAAGTTGCTCAGGGTTCATCTGTGCATGGATAGATGAACCATTAAGCGTCGACACTCGGCCACGTACCATGGGATAGAGCTCACTACGGATCGCATTTTGATCCAAAAACTCCTGTAGAGATTCGGTTTGCCAAGGCTGAATATTGATCACAAAGTAATTTGGCGTGTCTTCTGGTATTTGCGTGTACCAGTCGGCCAGTAGATCGCTACGACTGATCCAGACGAGGCTCAATAGAGTCATCAGCAGTATCACGACGCCCGCCTGTAGTCTGTGCCAGCGTTTTTGCTGTTCCAGTCGCATGATCAGTAAACGTCCGAGTAGGAGTTTTTTGGCAAAGGGTATTGCAAGCAACTTAAGGCACTGTTGAGCGATCCAGCCAAACAGAGCACCACCCACGAGTATCAGCATTAATAGCGTCAATGCGGCCAGAGGCGCACCCAAAAAGGCTAATAAGGTAGCGGCTAAGAGTGCAAAGCAAGTGAGTTGAATCAGCAAGGCACGTTTATCGCTGCCCACTATCTCGTCTCTAAACAGAGAAGATACTGAAATGTTGGACAGTTGCAGGATGGGTGGGAGGCCAAGTAGGATCAGGAGTGCAAAACCCATAGCTGGACCGCTTAAGTAACGCCAATGGGTGGGTGTAGGAAGTGCCTCAGGTAACAACTCTTTAAGCCAGCTCAGAATAATCTGCTCTAGTGCAATACCGGTAATGGTTCCCACGACCGACAGCAACAGCCAAGCGATCATCAATTGATAAAGATAAAGCTTTACTAAATCAGTGCTGTTAAGTCCTAAACTTAATAACAAGGCACAGCGTTGGTGCTGTCCATCACTGAACCTCCGCAAACTTAAGAAAATCGTCAGTGCAGATAGTAAGAGTGCAATCAAAGCGGTGAGTTTTAGGTAACTCAATGCACTGCCTAGCGCGGCACCTGTCATGGGCTGATCCGCTCGTAAGCTAAACAGTCGCTCTTCGTCGCCCAAAGAGGCTTGCCACAGGGTTTCAAGTGTTTCAATTTCTTGAGGCTCACCCGCAAGTAATAATCGAAATTCGGCTCGACTGCCTGGTGCCAGAATGCCTGTGGCTTCAAGATCCTCTTGATGCATCACCAGCTGGGGACTAAAGCTTCTTAAACCAGAGCCTCTATCAGGAGAGCTTAGCATGGCGGCCGTAATGGTGAATTCACTGTAACCTAGAGTGACTTGATCACCTACTTGTAATGACAGCTGTTCCAAAATACGTGCTTCCACCCAGACTTCCCCGCTAAAGGGTTGATCTTGAGGAAGTGGTGGTTCAGTGCGAATTTCACCCCGCAAAGGATAAGGCGAAGTAACGGCTCTCACGGAAACTAGCATCATTTCATCGCCGACGCTGACCATGCTTGGGAATTGAGCCACTTGAGCGATCTGGAAACCTCGTTGAAGCGCATCATCGATACGTGCAGGATTTATAGGGCGTTGGCTACTCAGGACTAGGTCAGCACCCAGCATAGCCGCACTTTCTCTCAATAAGCCTCGCTCTAAACGGTCACCCAGCAGCGCAAGAAGGGTTGCCAGTGCAATCGCGATCCAAGTGGCAAATAATAGCGCTCGCCATTCAGCCGTTCTTAGCTGAGCCTTCAGTTGTCTCAGAACAATTAAGTTAAATCCTCTCATGACATCGCCTGTCGTTGAGTTTCGTGTAATTGTCCAGCATGGAGGCTGACGCAGCGTTGGCAGCGTGCGGCCAAATCTAAGTCGTGTGTAATCAAAATCAGCGTGGTGTTTTCTTGCTTATTGAGGGCAAATAGCTGTTCAATGATCTGCTGACCCGTATCTTCATCAAGATTGCCGGTGGGTTCATCCGCGAAGAGGAGTGAAGGCCGTGTGGCAAAAGCTCTGGCGATGGCAACACGTTGCTGCTCCCCACCCGATAGTTGAGCCGGAAAGTGATCAATCCGTTGGCCTAAACCGACTTGGTTGAGCCAGTGCTTAGCTTCGGTGACTGCTGAAGGGTTGCCCTGTATTTCCAAAGCTAGACGAACATTGTCCAGTGCTGATAGCTCAGGCAGTAGATGAAATGACTGGAAAATAAAACTGATCTGCTTGGCTCTCAACTCTGCTCGGGTGGCATCATCCATCTTCGCCAGCGACCGGCCCTGCAATAAAATATCGCCAGAGCTAGGCTGATCGAGTCCCGCTAATAAACTCAGCAAGGTCGATTTCCCGGCTCCGGAACGTCCAACGATGGCCAAGGTCTCACCTTCAAGCACTTTAAGATTCAAATCATGAAAGAGCTCAAGCCGTTGGTCTTGTGTTGCAAACCATTTTGCGACATTCTGGGCTTCAAGTAGAATTTTGTTATCTGTCGGGAGCGTCATGCGTTATCTCATTTCCGTGTTATTTATGATCTCAACATCGTTACAGGCTAACACTCTATTAGTGTTTGGTGATAGTTTGTCAGCCGCCTATGGTATTCAGCCTGAACAAGGTTGGGTGGCCTTGATGGAACAGCGGCTCGATGCCGAAGAGTATACCCTGATTAACGCTAGTGTCAGTGGTGAAACCACCGATGGCGGCTTAACGCGGTTACCGGCCTTACTGGAGCGTCATCAACCTGACTTAGTCTTGTTACAGCTAGGTGCAAACGATGCATTACGCGGTTTACCCATTGCTCGAATCCGTGACAACTTAAATGCTTTAGTCACCACCATTCAGTCCTCTGGCGCTGAGGTGATTATCATCGGTATACGTATTCCACCTAACTATGGACCTCAATACACCGAGGCTTTCTTTAATCTATACGCCGAAGTAGCTGACCGTTTTGAGTTGGTCAGAGTTCCCTTTTTACTGGAAAATGTTGCACTGGATTGGAATCTGATGCAGTCTGATGGTCTTCACCCCAATGCAGATGCTCAGCCAATCATTTTGGATAATGTTTGGCCCTATGTTGAGTCACGACTGAGTTCATCAAAGTGATTGGACGCTGCGAAAAAATGGACTGTAACGAATGAAAAAAAGCCGCCAAAAAAAATTACTTCAAAACGCTTACCATCATCTCCATCGCGAGTCTCTTAACAGCGTGTAGTGGTGTGCAAATCCCTGGAGTCAGTAATCGAGACAGGACCCCTGTTCAGACTCCAACGGCTCAGGTCGTGCAACCGCCCATGATTACCACGCTCGACTGGGCGCCAAATTACAATCAGCCCATTCGCTATCTTGAAGCTATCTTGCGTGATCAAACTGATCAGCAAGCCAAAACGCAAACCATCACGCAAATCGCATATCTCTATGATGGTCAGCTATATGTACTTTTTCATGAGTTGTTGGATTATCTTCCCGATATGGCCAGAGTGCGAGAAATTGAAGAGCAAAATGTTTGGTTAGATACGCGTCAGAATGCGGTGAGTGAGGCCTTTACTCGAAATGGCGGCGGTGATTTGGGCGCTTATCATGCTGCAGATATGTTTATTGCACAAACGCGTCAAAGAACTGCCTTGATTGAAGAAAGGCTGGCGCGTGTCAAAATCGACTAGAGTTTAGGTCACCCAACACCTGAGTCGTCTCAAAATAGCCTAGAGAAAAATGTTGCATAAAAAAGCGCGCGAAGCGCGGCTTGAGTTGAAGCAGTGGAATTACGCAGCGAAGTTGTTGCTGGCAAATTCCCAATTAACCAAAGCCCAGAAGCCTTTCAGGTAGTCTGGACGCAGGTTACGATAATCGATGTAATAGGCGTGTTCCCATAGATCAACCGTCAGAATAGCCGTTTGACCATTCGTCATGGGGGTGCCTGCGTTGCTAGTGTTGGTGATTTCAAGAGAGCCATCGGCGTTCTTAACCAACCAAGTCCAGCTTGAAGCGAAGTTGTTGACTGCGCGGTCATTAAACTCTTCTTGGAACTTCTCGAAAGAACCCCACTTGGCATTGATTGCATCTGCTAACGCACCAGTTGGCGCTCCGCCACCGTTAGGGGACAAGCAGTGCCAGTAGAAAGTGTGATTCCAAACTTGAGCGGCATTGTTGAAAACAGGACCAGCAGGTGCAGTTTTAATGATCTCTTCTAGGCTTTTGCCTTCGAATTCAGTGCCTGGAACCAGACCATTTAGCTTAACAACATAGGTGTTGTGGTGTTTGCCATGATGGTAGTCAAGTGTCTCTGCAGAGATGTGTGGTTCCAGTGCATCTTTCGCATAGGGTAGTGCAGGTAATTCAAAACTCATAATGTGCTCACCTTATTATTGACAGTATTTTGACAGGGTTAAACAGATTGTTTAACAATCATAACATCGAATTTTGTATCTATCATGATACAAAAAGTGTGCGATTTCGTTCCTGTTAGTGTATCGAGTTAACTATTGGGGCGGATGAGCTTAAATACAAGCTCATGCAGATATCTTTAGTTGATAAATCCAATCAGGTACTGGAAGAGCTAAAGCGATAAAACTCGGATTAGTGACGTCGGATTTTCGGTTGTAATCCATAGCTCTGCCTTCAGGAAGGACAAGAATTGCCCCTCCTGCAGCTTCTAAAATCGCCTGTGCAGCCGCCGTGTCCCATTCGCTTGTAGGAGCTAAACGCAAATAGAGATCTGCACTGCCTTCTGCAATTTGACAAAACTTTAATGAGCTTCCCAAGGAAAATCCTTCTATATAACTGAAGATGCCTTGGGTGACTAATTCTTCTAGCACGAGCGTTTCATGTTGACTGTGCCGGCGACTGGTCAGTAGTCTGGCGTTTTTACTTGGTTGTCGAACTTGAATCGATCTGGCTTGATCAAGGGGTGAAAGTTGTTTCCAAGCGCCTAGGCCTTCACCACCCCAGTAGAGTGTTTGCGTAGCAGGTGCATATACTAAACCCATTATCGGCTTGCCATGCTGGATAAGAGCGATGTTGACGGTGAACTCACCATTGCGTTGAAGAAATTCACGTGTTCCATCCAGTGGGTCAAGCAGCCAGTAGGTCTGCCAATGCCGACGCAGTTCCCAAGGGACTAAGTGACCCTCTTCGCTCAGGATGGGTATTTCAGGTGATAGTCGATTGAGGCCATCAAGTAGCACGCTCTGGGCGGCCAAGTCGGCCGCTGTAACCGGTGTGTCATTTGTCTTTTGTTGAGTCTGCCAAAGTGTCTCGTCCGCATAGATTGCCATAATGGCTTCGCCGGTCTGGTAGATCAGCTGGATCAGCTCAGGTAATAAATCAGCAGCATTTGTTTGCATGGTCAGCAATACCTTTGGCAGGAAGAAATTAACTCTACTTTAAAACGCTTGGCACAGCGTTCATACTGTTAAGTGAAGAGTATCAACAGGGTGAATCTTAATACATGACACAACACTACTACCACGCCGATCATAAGGTGCGCTTAGATAAATGGCTATGGGCGGCTCGCTTCTACAAAACCAGAGCCTTGGCTAAGCAGATGATTGACGGTGGTAAGGTGCAGTATGATGGTGCCAGAACTAAAAGCAGTAAAATGGTTGAGGTCGGTGCAGAGATTACCCTTCGCTTGGGTTACGAAGAGAAAACAGTGCTGGTTTTGGCTTTGTCTGATCAGCGACGCGGTGCTGCCGAAGCCCAGCTTCTCTATAGGGAAACTGAGAAAAGTATCAAAGACCGTGAAGCGCGCGCTGCGCAACGAAAGCTTCTGGGAAGTGCTCCCGAGCACCGCCCAGATAAAAAGAGCCGTCGTGAACTACTTCGTATCAAAGGATTTTGGGATTAGCCTTTGAAAAAAGGTAAGCGTCCAATCAGCGGTAGTTTTCCAACAAGGTTGAAAAGCGGCAGAAAGCCTCTCTCTAACCAGCGGGTGAGTCGATAGGCGGTAGGTGTATAAAAAGCCCAAGCCAGCACAGGTAAAGCGACGACAAAACCACCTACAGCAACATCACTGAACCAGTGAGCTCCACCTATCAGACGCGGTAGAATCATCAGTGCGGCTAAAGCGGCTGCAAAATAACTTCCTAGGCAGCGCTTGTTCATTAATAGATAACCCGCCCAAAGTAATAGGACCGTGGCATGATCGCCCGGGAAACTTCGGCTGGAGGCGTCTTTAGCAGGAATGTTTGGGAACAGCTCTGTCAGCATAATCGATGGAAGAAGGGTGATAGAGGGGCTGGGGCCCGTAAGATCCATAAGTTTTGCAAATTCGTAGAAAAAAAATCTAAAGGGAATCATCAGTATCATCAGTGCCAAAAAGCCGACTAAGGCTTGCTGCAGCTGATTGCGTTGAAAACCAAATCCAGGAAAAACCAAAAAGAGTAGCATGATCACGGCTAGTATCATGTCTTTGTAACGAGTATTGGCCCAAGCCCAGATCCAAGCCCATGCGCCCCCCTCATCCAGAGAGCCGTTGAGTGTCAAAAAAATGGGTGTGTCTATCTGTCTCCAAAAGTCGAAACCGCTGGGGATCAAAAAAGACAAAAGAAGTAAAAAAGCAATCAGATGGAAAAGGATAAATGGAACAGGTCGCCAAGTGGTGCCGAATACTGGAAGAGTTAAAGTCATGCCGTTATCTTTCTGTGTTGTGATAAAATTTTTAAATAGTAGCAGTCATTGACTGCTGCATTAAAGTCTAACGTTCAATCTAGATGGAAAAATGTCCTATGAGTTCAACCGATACCATCCAAAGAATCCTATTTGAAGAGGCTGATGTGCGTGGAGTGGTATCCAGACTCGATACCAGTTTAGCGGCTGTCTTTGAAAGAAATGACTATCCTTTAAAAGTTCGTCAATTGCTTGGAGAGATGTTGGCCGCCGTTACCCTGATGAGTTCCACACTAAAGTTTGATGGTCGTTTGATTCTGCAAGCTCAGGGTGAAGGTGCGTTACGCTTACTCATGGCGGAATGTAGCCACCATCATCAAATACGAGGTATTGCTCGATTGGAAGCAGCACTTCCGGATGCCGAGCATTTTGCTGAGCTTTTCCAGAATGGGCGCTTGGCACTCACCATTGAGCCTGCTCAAGGCCAGCGATACCAGGGTGTGGTGCCTTTAGAACAGCAGTCCATCGCAGGTTGCTTAGAGGATTACTTTAGCCGCTCTGAGCAGTTGCCAACGCGCATTAAATTGGCGTGTGATGGCAAAACCGCTGCAGGTATGTTGCTCCAAGTATTGCCAGCGGCCCAGGGTGGCAGCGAAGACTGGAATAGAATCGGTATGCTTGCTGAGACGCTGACGTCTGAAGAGCTTTTGGGATTGGATAATGAGTCGATGCTGTTCAGATTGTTTCATGAAGAAAATTGTCGGCTTTACGAGCCAGAGTTACTCGAGTTTCATTGCGACTGCTCTAAGGCGCGTTGTGAAAAAGCCTTGCAGTTGGTTGGTAAAGAGGAGTTGCTGCAGGCCGTCAAAGAACAGGGTGGTGTCATTAAGGTGGATTGCCAGTTCTGCAATGCCGTTTACCTTTTCGATGAGCAGGATATTCAAAGCATGACTGATATCAGTAGCGCTGGAAATTCAACACTGCACTAAGATTAGATTATCCGACTTTAGTCAGGAGGGTCGCTGTTGCGCACCTTAGGTGTCCACATGAGTTTTTTTTTTATGTCATAATAGCGACCAATTTTTTTAGCTTTATGTTCTGCAAACCAGTAGACCAACAACGCAAAGTGCATTAGACGCAACAACATAATCGCTGGTGCATATTTTACTTTAAGAATTTAATTGGCCTGAGCCAAGGGAAAGCGTAATGACTACAGAAACTGCCGCAATTGCACATCTGAATTTGAGTCCTGCTGAACTTATAGAGCGTGCACTGCAACGTCAGGAAGGCGTTTTGGCTGATACCGGTGCACTGGTAGTGACTACCGGTAAGCGTACGGGTCGTTCACCGATGGATCGTTTCATCGTTAAGGAGCCTTCAACATCCGCTCAAATTGATTGGGGTAACGTGAATCGACCTTTCGATGCTGATAAGTTTGATGCGCTTTGGTCGCGTGTTGAAAAATGGCTAGAAGGTGAAGAGCGTTTTGTATCTCATGTGCATGTTGGCTCAGATACCAATCATTACCTCCCAGTAAAAATGACGACTCAGACCGCTTGGCAGAATCTGTTTGGTCTAAACCTGTTTATCCGTCCTCACACCTATAATCCAAAAGCCAAAGCTGAGTGGGAAATTATTAACGCTGCTGGTTTTGTTTGCGATCCAGAGCGTGATGGTACTAACAGCGAAGGTTGCGTTATTTTGAACTTCGCTGAGCGCAAAGTACTGATCGCGGGTATGCGTTATGCGGGTGAAATGAAAAAAGCGATGTTCTCCGTACAGAACTTCCTGCTGCCAGAGCACGATGTGCTGCCAATGCATTGTTCAGCCAATATTGGTGAAGATGGTTCGACTACCCTGTTCTTCGGTTTATCAGGAACAGGTAAGACCACTTTGTCGGCTGATCCAGAGCGTTACTTAATTGGTGATGATGAACATGGTTGGGGTAAGGGTGTTGTCTTTAATATTGAAGGCGGCTGCTATGCTAAGACCATTAATTTAAGCAAGAAAAACGAACCGATCATTTGGGATGCGATACGCTTTGGTGCGATCGTCGAAAACGTTACCCTAGATGGCCATCGTAAGGCTGATTATAACGACACCACTCTTACCGAAAATGGTCGTTGTGCCTACCCACTTGAGCATGTTGATAAGCGCTCAGCGACGAATATGGGTGAAGAGCCTGATTCAATTGTTTTCCTAACCTGCGACTTGACGGGTGTATTGCCGCCAGTGTCTGTATTAACCAAAGAAGCGGCAGCCTACCACTTTTTATCCGGTTACACCGCGTTAGTGGGTTCTACTGAAATGGGTTCTGGAGGTGGAATTAAATCGACCTTCTCCACTTGTTTTGGTGCGCCTTTCTTCCCGCGTCCAGCACATGTCTATGCAGATCTACTGATGAAGCGTATCAGTGAATATGGTTCAAAAGTGTATTTGGTTAATACGGGTTGGACAGGGGGTTCCTATGGAACAGGTGAGCGTTTCAGCATACCGACCACGCGCGCTATTATTAGTGCTATTCAGAGTGGCGCTTTAAAGGATTGTGAAACACAGCAGTTACCAGGTATTAACTTAGCCGTTCCAGTCGCTGTCCCTGGCGTTGACGCTAAATTGTTGAACCCGCGTGAAACTTGGGCAGATAAAGCGTCCTATGATGCAGCGGCTAAAAACCTTATTGAGCAGTTTGTTACTAACTTCAAGAAATTCAGTGGTGTTTCAAGCGACATCGTTAAAGCGGGTCCTCAGCTTTAATCCTTACGCTTTGCATCCTGCAACAAAAATCGCTCCCTTGTGGGAGCATTTTTGTTTATATACTGTCGCTGATGTCGGTCAGTTGAACTTCAACTTGTAATCAAGACTTTTTAAATGTTCTGCTTCAGTTTCTAGGTCCGCTAGGGTGAGTGGGTGATGGTTCAGCCATTCTCGCGGAAAGCTTAATGAAAGCTTCTGTCCATCAACCTGAAACGAGATGTGAGGCGTTCTCGCTTTGCTTCGGCTGCGATGCAAGATAACGGCGATCCGTAGAATGATACAGAGCTTTATATAGGGTAGCTGTTTGTTGTCCGGGAGAAGCTTCAGTTCTTCCTTAGGTATCTTGCGACGATGTGATCTGGCAAGAAAAGCGAGTAGCAGTTGTTCGGTATTGCTGAACCCAGGTAAGTCACAGTTTTGTAGTAAGTAGGCGCTGTGTCGGTGGTAGCGGTTATGAGAAATATCTAAACCTATCTCCAGCGTTCGAGCAGACCAGCAAAGCATATCATGAAACTCATCATCATTGAGTTCCCAGCTGTCTTTTACCTGAGCTAATAAAAATAGTGCAGACGTTTCGACGTTAGATGCGTGTTTAGCATCGACGTGATATCGCTTCATTAAGGCGCCAATGGTGCGCTCGCGGACGTCTTCGTGTCGCAGCCTTCCTGCCATGTCATAGAGAACGCCCTCGCGTAGAGCGCCATCTGAATACTCCATAACTTCAATATCGAGCGATTCAAAAATAGCACACATGATAGCAGTGCCCGCGGCGAGAACGGCTTTGCGTTCCGGTTTTATGCTGGTGAGCGTGATTTCATCTGCGTGCTTAAACTTTAACAAGACGTTTTTCAGTTGTTTAAGCGAATCGGCAGTAATGCTACCGTTGCTAAAGCCAAGCTCAGCGCAAGATTGGCTAATGGCTTTGGCTGTTCCAGAGGAGCCCACACAGCTGTGCCATCCCATGCGGCGATAATTGCGGCGTATCGATAATAGCTCCTGCATAGCAGCCATTTTAGCTTTTTGGAAGCCTTTTTCAGTGATCTCACCCTTAGGGAAGAACTCTTCGTTATAGCTGACACATCCCATTTGCAGGCTTTCCAGCAAGCGCGATTCAAAGCGTTCGCCAATAATGCACTCGGTGCTGCCGCCACCAATATCGATAACCAGGCGTCGACCAGTATCATCGGATAGGGTGTGAGCAACACGAGATAGATCAGGCGCGCTTCTTCATAGCCAGAGATAACTTCCATCGGAAGTCCAAGTACGGCGTTCGCTTGTAGAATAAATTCAGTGCGATTATTCGCTTCACGAAGAGCATTAGTCGCTACGGCACGAATAGATGATCGAGGCAGTTCTTTGAGGCGCTCCGCAAAGCGCTTCAAGCAATCGATTCCTCGCTGTTGTGCTTCAGCCGATAAAATACCGGAGTCATCAAGTCCTGCAGCCAGTTGCACTTTGTCAGACATGATATCAATCGGCTTTAACTCACCGGCGATCAGTCGTGCAACGACCATGTGAAAGCTGTTTGAACCGATATCAATCGCGGCGAGTAACGAGCCCTCAGAGGGCTGATCAAAACGGTCCGTCTGTACGTAAGATTCCATGAAAGCTCCAATCACTGCTTAAAGATTGCTGTATTTTGCCAGAGCAAGCTAAGCAGAAGAAACCATTTATTTGAATTGAACACTAACATAGCCTTCTGGATAAGTTCACAAGTTAGGTCAGCTGGTGTTATGATCAATACCATAAAACGATTACAAAGCATGTGCTGCTATGGAGAAAGAGAGACATGAGTGAGAATATTATTAATGTGACCGATGCTTCTTTTGAAGACGATGTATTAAAAGCAGATGGTCCTGTACTCGTCGATTACTGGGCAGAGTGGTGCGGGCCTTGTAAGATGATCGCTCCTGTTTTAGAAGAGATTGCCAAAGAGTATGATGGTCAACTGAAGGTCTGTAAGTTGAACATCGATGAAAACAACGATACCCCTCCTAAGTTTGGTATTCGAGGCATCCCAACGTTAATGTTGTTTAAAGGCGGTAACGTTGAAGCAACCAAAGTGGGTGCGCTGTCTAAGTCTCAATTAGCAGCATTTATCGACGCTAATCTGTAAAGATGACTCGTGTTACAGGGCATTACTTCACGTCATGCCCTGTAAAATAATGAGCCAGATCAATTTCGACTTATTTCTGGTCGTAGAAACTTTACAGCTGAGCATAAACCCTTTATATTCGATCTGTTCTTAGCGAAGATCTTTCCAATCTCAATCCTCCGGCTTACCACTCAATTATCAGTCAAAGTTGGCTGCATCCTAAAAAATTATGAATCTATCTGAATTAAAACTTAAAAGTGTTCCAGACCTGCTGGAAATCGCAAATACCATGGGCATCCAAAACATGGCCCGATCGCGAAAGCAGGATGTTATTTTTGCTATCTTAAAAAAACACGCTGTCAGCGGTGAAGACATCTATGGCGATGGTGTGTTAGAAATTCTTCAGGACGGCTTCGGTTTTTTTACGATCGGCTGATTCCTCTTATCTTGCTGGACCTGATGATATCTATGTATCACCCAGCCAGATACGTCGCTTTAATCTGCGTACCGGTGACACCATTGCTGGAAAGATCCGTCCGCCTAAAGATGGCGAGCGCTACTTTGCGTTATTAAAGGTCAGTGAAATTAACTTTGACCGACCCGAAAACGCCAAGAATAAAATCCTCTTTGAAAACCTGACGCCTCTATTCGCTCAATCGCGTATGCGAATGGAAGTTGGTAATGGCAGTACCGAAGATATTACCGCTCGTGTTATCGATCTGGTCTCACCCATGGGTAAGGGGCAGCGAGCACTGATCGTTTCTCCTCCTAAGGCGGGTAAAACGCTCATGCTGCAAAATATTGCCAACAGCATTACGCGAAACAGCCCTGACTGTTATTTGATTGTACTGCTTATCGACGAGCGTCCGGAAGAAGTCACAGATATGCAACGCACAGTGCGTGGTGAAGTGGTTGCTTCGACCTTTGATGAGCCACCATCACGACACGTTCAAGTGGCTGAAATGGTACTAGAGAAGGCTAAGCGTCTTACCGAGCACAAGAAAGATGTCGTGATCCTATTAGACTCAATCACTCGCTTAGCGCGTGCTTACAATACGGTTATCCCTTCCTCTGGTAAGGTATTAACGGGTGGTGTGGATGCTCATGCACTTGAGCGACCCAAGCGCTTCTTTGGTGCTGCTCGTAATATCGAAGAGGGTGGAAGCTTAACCATTATTGCTACTGCGCTTGTTGATACCGGCTCTAAAATGGATGAGGTCATCTATGAAGAGTTCAAGGGTACCGGTAATGCTGAGGTGCATCTAGATCGTCGTATTGCAGAAAAGCGTGTCTTCCCAGCGATCAATATTCGTCGTTCAGGTACTCGTCGTGAAGACCTGCTTACCACTGAAGATGAATTGCAACGTATGTGGATTCTGCGCAAGCTGCTTGATCCGATGGAAGATGCAGCGGCAACAGAGTTTGTCATCGATAAGCTGAAAGACTTTAAAACCAATGACGAGTTTTTCTTGTCAATGAAGCGTAAATAAACGATCCGTTTAAGGGTTGGCAGCGTAGATTTCTGCTAGCCCTTATCATCCTGAGCCTGCTGCGAGCAGCGTATCATAGATCGGTATTCAACTATGTCTTCTCCTAAATATAAGGATCTGCGTGACTTCATCGATATGTTGGAGCAGCGTGGAGAACTTAAGCGTATTACACAACCTGTCAATCCTGTGTTGGAAATGACCGAGATCGCAGATCGAACGCTGCGAGCGGGTGGTCCGGCACTGTTATTCGAAAACCCTGTTGGCTTTGATATCCCAGTGTTGGCTAACCTGTTTGGGACGCCTGAACGTGTTGCTTTAGGAATGGGTGAAGAGTCCGTTTCTGCACTGCGTGAGGTGGGGAAGTTGCTGGCGCAACTAAAAGAGCCTGAACCTCCAAAGGGTTTAAAAGATGCTTGGGAAAAGTTACCTATTTTTAAGCAAGTGCTGAATATGGGGCCTAAGCTGGTGAAGTCTGCTCCCTGTCAAGCGGTGGTTAAAGAAGGTGATGAGGTAGATCTATACCGCATTCCGATTCAAACCTGTTGGCCCGGTGATGCGGGGCCGCTCGTGACATGGCCATTAGTGATCACTCGTGGTCCAAATAAGCCACGCCAGAATCTGGGTATCTATCGTCAACAGCTGATTGGTCGTAACAAGCTGATTATGCGTTGGTTGGCTCATCGAGGTGGTGCTTTAGATTTTCGTGAATGGAAACAGCAGCATCCTGGGGAGCGATTCCCGGTTGCAGTGGCACTCGGTGCCGATCCAGCCACTATTTTAGGTGCAGTGACGCCTGTACCGGATACTCTGTCTGAGTATGCTTTCGCCGGTTTGCTGCGTGGTGGTAAAACGGAGTTAGTCAAATGTATAGGCAATGATCTTCAAGTGCCAGCCAGTGCTGAGTTCATTTTGGAAGGCTATATCGATCCAGATGAAACGGCGCCAGAGGGGCCTTTTGGTGATCACACCGGATATTACAATGAAGTGGATCATTTTCCGGTTTTCACTGTTGAGCGAATCACTCATCGCAAAGATCCCATTTATCACAGCACCTATACAGGTCGTCCACCCGATGAGCCTGCGGTTCTAGGAGTGGCCTTAAACGAAGTGTTTGTGCCGATATTGCAAAAGCAGTTTCCTGAAATTGTTGATTTTTACCTACCCCCCGAGGGTTGTTCCTATCGCCTAGCGATTGTCACTATGAAAAAACAGTACCCTGGGCATGCTAAGCGGGTGATGTTGGGTGTCTGGTCTTTTTTACGACAGTTTATGTACACCAAGTTTGTGATTGTGTGTGACGACGATGTTAACGCCCGTGATTGGCAAGATGTTATTTGGGCGATGACGACGCGAATGGATCCATCCCGAGATACGGTGATGATCGAGAATACCCCAATCGATTATTTGGATTTTGCCTCGCCTGTATCGGGTTTAGGCTCTAAGATGGGTTTAGATGCCACTAACAAGTGGCCTGGTGAAACACAGCGTGAGTGGGGTGAGCCCATTCAGATGTCAGCGGAAGTCAAATCCAAGGTGGATGATATGTGGGATAGCCTTGGGATTTTTAGGAGTAAAGAGTGACTAGACACAAGCTTCGTATACTCAGCTACGAACGTTTAAATAAGGATGTATTTCGTATCAGGCTGGTTTACAAAGAGTTGGCTGATCAAGGAGTGACATTTAAAGCGGGTCAGTATTTAGAGCTGTTTCTGCCTGATGGACGTGCAGCATACTTTTCAATTGCATCAGCGCCCGAATCCACTGACTTTATCGAGTTGCATATAAGGTCGATGCCGGATAGCGAGTTGAATCAGGCCTTGCTTAGGCATCTCGAGCATGAGAAAACGATTGAGCTAAGCATGTCGATGGGTCAATGTCATCTGGTGGCAGAAGAACTCGCGCATGGACAGGCCATCTATTTCGTGGCGGGAAGCACGGGGTTTGCACAGATTAAAAGTATGGTAGAACACTTGCTGGTCAGCGGTATCAAGCTACCCATGACTCTTTTCTGGGGAGCTAGGCAAGCGGATGACATTTATATGCATGATCTGGTTTCAAGTTGGGCTTTAGAATACCCCAATTTTGAATTTGTACCCGTCATTTCAGGTGTCAATCTGGATGAGCTGGATGAAGAAAGCTCTTTGCCCCATGTCGTAGCAAGTCGAATAGAGTCAGCAAAAAATCTGTTGGTATATGCTTGCGGCTCACCGGGCATGGTTTATGCCTTGGTGGATCAATTGGAAGCTAAAGGAGTATCGGAAAAACAGATCCATGCGGATGTGTTTGCTTATGCGCCTCGACCTGCGAAAGCCTGAATATCATTAGGTCGTCAAGGATTAAGATCCTCGACGACCTAAGCCGTTTATTCGCTAGGGGAAACGGCCGCCAGAACTGGTTTGGGTGAAGGCAGATTCGGTAGATGGCTAGAGACTTCATTAAAAGCTTGGCTCATCACCAGTGCTGCCTTTTCGGGTTGATCCAGTTGATGAAGTAAGCGTGCTAACTCGGCACAAACTTCTAAATCTGGATGGATCGCAATACTCGCTTCATAGAAAGAGACGGCTTCAGTCCAAAGCTCACATTGGCAAGCAAGGCGAGCTAAAGCGAGCTGTAAACCTGCACTTTGTTCATGCTTAGATAACCACTGTTGTGCTTGCTGATAGAGTTTGCGCGGTTTAGGAAGCTGCACTAATCCATATAGAGGGATAAGTACCTCACTCCATTTTTGTTCAAGTCGCTGTCTGAGTAATTCTTCAGCTGGTTTGAATCCCTGTGCTTGGATGAGAAGGGTAACATACTCAGCGACCACTTCATCATAACTAGCTGCCGTTTTCGGTAAGGTTACCCAAAGACTTTGCAGATGTCTGACTTGATGGTCTGGTTCCGGTGTTTTACCTGCGGCCGGTGTTCTTTGTTTTTTCAGCAGCGCAAGTAGGGTAGTGCGTTCTAGGTTTTCCAACTGTTTTGTCGGTAAGGCTTCATGTTGACGAAGTGCGGGTAAGATATCCGCAACACCTTGCCAGTCATGTAGTTGACTGGATACATCAGCCAACAAGGCTAAAATTTGCTTGTTTTTGGGTTGCTTGCGTCTCAGTTTTAAGAGATTGGCCAGTGCCGCCTCCAGTTGACCTCGACTAGCTTGGATCTGAGCCTGCGTAATGTTGATGGCAAGGCTCGCATCAGGAGAGGATTCCAAGGCCTTTTTCAGCAGTTCATCGGCGGAGTTTGCGTCGCCGTTTTCATGTGCTGCTTTTGCTGCTGCAATGTAATTGATCAAGGGTATGTCAGCATCTTGAGCTGAACGAGTCAGTGAGGTTTGTGCTTTATTCCACTCACCCTCTGACAGAGCCAAAAGTCCTTGTAGTGTCTTCTTGCGAGCGTTGCGTTTTCTGCTCGCCGATCTCCAGAGCTTCCACTTGCCTGTGGGTAGGTTGAGGTTAAACAGCAGATTAAACAGTAGGTGAAAGATAATAAAGGCCAAACCAACGCCGATCAAAAACACCCAAAGCGTCGTTTCAACTGTGGTTTGATTGTAGGCCATGAGCACATAGCCAGCATCGGTCATCATCATCTGACCAGCCCAAGCGCCTACCACTAGGGCAAGTAGAAGAAGTAGAAAAATACGCTTCATCCTTGACCTCCTTCACGCTTCAAGCGGCGAATCTCATTAATGTGCTGTTGTAAGGCATTCAAAGAACCGTTGATGGCAGGTATTTCCACCGAAACGGTCACCGATTTCAGTGCCTCGATTCCTTCAAGTAGTGCAATGGTCGTTGCATCATTTGCTTGGAAATACTCGGTTATCCAGCGGCTTGCCTTATTCAGGCTTTCATCATAGGCTGCCTGACGACCTTGCAGTAAGGCGTGTTGTGCTTGCTCAAGCATAAGATGCAGATTTTGCTGTAAATAGTAAGTCTGTTCTGGAGAGAGAAGCGGCTGTATTGGTTCATCCCTATGTTGTATCACGACTAATTGCTCAAATTTCGCCATGGCATTGGCGAAGGCTTCACGAGCACCCGATCCCCATGTTTCTTTCACGGCATCCGGCGTCATTTCTTCCAATAAGCTAGGAAGTTGATGACGATCTGTAATCGGCGTCATACGTAGGTTAGGTACCTGAGCATTGAGGGCGCTGAGTCTTAAGAAAAGACCTTCGGTATCGATGCGTGGTAAGGCTTCTAGTGTAGAGATGTCTTTAGCCAGCGCTTCTCGAACTGGATAGAGTGCAACGTCGTTAGCGCGCTGTAAAATTTCATCAGCCGATCTTAATAGGGCGAGTGCACCAGAAGCGTTTTGTTCCATCAAAATACGTTGATTAGCAAGGCGCAACAAGTATTCTGCTTCAGCCAGAAGCCAGTCAGTTTCAGTAATGGTCTGCTGAGCTTGAACTTGTTGAATGCTCTGAGTTAGACGCTCTTGCAAACGATCAATATTACGTTGGCCAGCAGCAGTTTGCTCTTGTAACTGACCGAGTTGCTGGTTAACACTGGCCGCCTGTTCACTGACAGTAGCGACGGTACGAGCAACTTCTGATGCGTTATTGGCAAGACGCGTTTCGATATCAGCACTCAGGGTCACTGTTTGGTTGTGCAGTGTTTGTTGCTGCAAAAATAGATAGCCTGAAAGACCTAATGCTGCCAATGCCAAAACCAGTGCGGTTTTACCCGGCCAACCTGAGGGGATATCTTCTTTAGATAGGTTGTGGCTATTAGAGGGCTGCTGATCTGGTGATGACGATTTAGGAGCATCCTGTTTAGGTGCTTCCGCTTTAGGCGTTACAGATGAAGGTTCAGACTCTTCAGTTTTCACTGAGCTATCCACTTGGTTGTCAGCTTTGGTTTCCGCGCTGTCAGTATTATGCTTCTGGTCGTTGTTATCCGATTTGTTTTTCATGCCAGCTGTTCCAATTCTTTTCCGGGAGAATGGCCCGGACCATTGATTTATCATCCGGTCCTGTTGCGACGGTTACCCGCTGAAATCCCAATTCGCGCGCTAGTGTTGCGATGCGCTCACTTGGTACGACAAGCAGCGTGTTATGCAAAGTCTTAAACCGGTGTGCCGAAACCGCAGAAACAATCTTCTGCAGGTTAGTCAGACCCTCACCACTGGTGATCAGCAAGGCTGACGGTAATTCATTTAAAAGCTGAAGCTTTACTTGTTCTTCAGAATAACTGGGGCGACGGCGATAGTAAACCGTACAATAGTCAACTTTAGCTCCACGAGCGACGAAAGTGTCGCGCATCAAATCACGACCACCATCACCGCGAATAATTAAAATGCGTTGCTCGTCGACCTGTTGCATTGCGGGATGACTGAGCAGTGTTTCAGAATCGTAACCTTCGGCAGAGCACCAAGCCTTAAACCCAAGTGAATCAAGTGTATCGACAGTCTGTTGACCGATACCGATCCATTCAATGCCTACGGGTCGTTGAGGCCAGAAGTGATCTATCCAGTCAGTACCGATGCGTGCGGCGTTTGGGCTCACAAAAATGACTTTTTTGGTAGAGATCGAGATCAAGCAGGCAGTGTTTGATTTGAGAGTAGGCAGGATCGGTTTGTTTGACTGATGCAATCTCAATCAGTGGAAAGGCAATGGCTTGACCACCGAAGGACTCAACCCATTCGCAGCAAGCACGGTTTTGATGTTGAGGGCGCGTGACAAGAATACGTTGTCCTTTGAGCAAGTCTTGCTGTCTCATCAATTCCATCTCTCTTTCAGTCCTGCTCACCTATCCGCGTTCGCTGTATACCTGCTTGAGTATTTTGTCCGCACCAGCCGCCAGCAATCTATCCGCAAGAGCAATACCCAAAGCTTCAGCATCCGCTGCAGCACCTGTAATGTCATCACGAAGCACTTGGCTGCCATCGGGTAAGCCTACTAAGCCTCTCAACCAGAGTTGGTTGTTGGGTTGCAACACCGCATAACAACCGATGGGTACTTGGCAGCCACCTTCTAAACGACGGTTCATAGCTCTTTCTGCATAAACGCGTGAAGCGGTTTCTACATCATGAAGGGGTTGAAGTAGTTCAATCAGCTCTTGGTCATCTGTGCGACATTCGATGCCTACTGCACCTTGCCCACCGGCTGGAAGACATTCTTCGGCAGGAATTTCACGTCGAATACGATCATTCAGTTTCAGTCGAAGTAGACCCGCCGTTGCCAGGATGATCGCATCAAATTCGCCAGCATCCAATTTACCAAGTCGCGTTTGTACATTACCGCGTAAACTGCTGACCTTTAAGTCTGGACGTCGTTCACGAATCTGCACCTCACGACGCAGTGAAGAGGTGCCGACATGAGCGCCTTCTGGGAGTTCATCCAGCGAGGCATAGTGATTGCTAACAAAGGCATCAGTTGGGTTTTCACGAGGACAGATCACGGCCAAGCCAAGACCCTCAGGAAACTCCATTGGTACATCCTTCATCGAATGCACGGCAATATCTGCACGATTTTCCAACATGGCTGTTTCGAGTTCTTTTACAAACAGGCCCTTGCCGCCGATTTTAGCCAAAGGTGTATCCAGTATCTTGTCGCCTTGCGTCACCATGGTTACCAGTTCAACCTGAATGCCAGGATGGTGCGCTTCGAGTTCAGCTTTAACATACTCCGCTTGCCAGAGTGCGAGTAAGCTGCGACGTGTTGCGATACGGATGGTTCTGCTCATGTTGGAATCCTGTAACCCTATCTTCGATAAATTCAGCCACGAATTGTAGCAGATTAAGCCCAGTGACCATAATCTGCACGGCAATGTTGTGACGATGTTGTTATAATGGCTGCAATTTATTCACAGCTACATCTGTATGCCAGTTTCTAGGGAGTCTCTGTATGAGCAATAAAACCAATCAACAGTGGGGCGGACGTTTTTCTGAGCCAACCGATGCCTTTGTCGCACGTTTTACCGCTTCTGTGGATTTTGATAAGCGCTTATACAAGCAGGATATTCAAGGCTCGGTGGCACACGCACGGATGTTAACCAAAGTAGGTGTGCTGACGCAGGCCGAGTGTGATGACATCGTACGTGGCTTGGGTGAGATACGTGTCGAGATAGAGCGAGGTGAGTTTGAGTGGTCAGTCGCTTTAGAAGATGTGCATATGAATATCGAAGCGGCACTGACCCAGAAGATCGGTATTACTGGTAAAAAAACTGCATACCGGACGTTCACGAAACGATCAAGTAGCGACCGATATCCGCCTGTACCTACGTGATGAAACTGATTTGATATTAGAAGAGATCACCCGTTTGCAGCAAGGGCTATTGGATTTGGCAGAGCGCGAAGCCGATACCGTCATGCCGGGCTTTACCCATTTGCAAACCGCTCAACCTGTGACCTTTGGCCATCACTTGATGGCTTGGTTTGAAATGCTAAGCCGTGATTATGAGCGTTTTGTGGATTGCCGCAAGCGCATCAATAGTATGCCTTTGGGTGCGGCGGCGCTGGCGGGAACGACTATCCGATTGATCGTCACTACACGGCCGAGTTGCTGCAATTTTCTGCGCCTGCCGGTAATTCGTTAGATGCCGTGTCGGATCGTGATTTCGCCATTGAGTTTTGTTCGGCATCCAGTTTGTTGCTGATGCACATGACCCGCATGTCAGAAGAGTTGGTGCTTTGGGCATCAGCGCAGTTTAACTTCGTGAACTTGCCTGATCGCTTCTGCACCGGATCTTCGATTATGCCGCAGAAGAAAAATCCGGATGTACCAGAGTTGGTCAGAGGAAAAAGTGGTCGTGTGTTTGGTCACCTGTTTTCGTTGTTAACCCTGATGAAATCACAGCCCTTGGCTTACAACAAAGATAACCAAGAAGATAAAGAACCGTTATTTGATACGGTGGATACGGTGAAAGGCTGTTTGCGTGCCTTTGCTGATATGGTGCCAGCGCTGGAAGCGAAAAAAGACGTGATGCGTGAAGCGGCGTTGCGAGGGTTCTCCACAGCAACCGATTTGGCGGATTACTTGGTTCGCAAAGGGGTCGCTTTCCGTGATGCTCACGAGATTGTGGGCTTGTCTGTTGCCTATGGTATTAAGACGGGTAAAGATTTAGGGCAGATGGAGTTGGCAGAGCTACGCCAATTTTCAGACGTCATTGAGTCTGATGTCTTTGAGGTATTAACCTTGGAAGGCTCTGTCTCCGCACGTAATCATATTGGCGGAACCGCACCCAATCAGGTACGTAAGGCAGTAGAAGTGGGTCGCCAACTGCTTGCCAGCCGTTAAGTCTACCCTTCGACTTGGTGGCTCATTCACCACCAAGTCGACTCCCTCTAAACTTTAAAATGCTTAATTTGGTTTTGTAAGTTATTCGCCAGTCGTGCAAGTTCATCGGCCGCTGTATGTACCTGCTCGGTACTGCCTGATGTCATTTCAGCGGCATCTGTAATCAAACTGATATTGCGATTAATTTCATCGGCGACTTCCGATTGCTGTCTGGCGGCTTCTGCAATCTGTAAGTTCATACTATTGATGGTACTAATCGCCTCCACTATTTGATTTAAAGCACTGTCCGCTTCATCGGTTGTTTCAACACTGGAGAGTACTTTTTTGTTGCTGAGTGTCATGCTGGAAACAGCATTATCCGCGCCTTCTTGAAGGCGTTGTATCATCGCTTGAATATCAATGGTTGCGGTTTGTGTTCTACTGGCTAGCGTGCGTACTTCATCGGCAACCACCGCAAAACCTCTGCCTTGTTCGCCCGCTCTAGCGGCTTCAATAGCCGCATTTAATGCCAATAAATTGGTTTGCTCAGAAATGTCACGAATGACATCCAGAATTCGCGTAATCTCTTGGCTATGATCTGATAAGTGGTTGATGGTTTCAGCCGCAGACTCAAGGTCGGTTGCGAGCTCCTGAATTGTTTTTTGTGTATTCGCCAGCTTTTGTTTGCCGTTATTGGCAAGTTCATTCGCAGAGCTTGCACTAAAGGACGTTTGATCCGCATTATCTGCAACTTCAGAAACGGTTGCGGTCATCTCATTCATGGCAGTTGCGACTTGAAGTGTTTCGGCTTGTACCCGTTTTGCCTGATTGGAGGTTTCTGTACTGGCGGCGGATAATTCCTCTGCTGCCGCAGCAAGTTGTACGCTGGCTGACCCCACTTGCTTGATTATTTCTTGAATATGATCGGCGAAATGGTTAAACGAAGTAGCCAAGTCGGTCAATTCATCTCGACCTTTGGTTTCCAGTCGAGCCGTTAAATCACCATCACCCGCGGCAATGTTTTTTAAACTTTTTGTGGTACTGGTTAAGGGTTGAATAATGCTTCGCGCAAGAATGAGTGCAACAATAAAGCTGAGTATCAGTGACAGAGCACCAATACCAAGGGTTCTGAAGATCGCTTTCTGGTAGCTTTGAGCATATTCAGAGCGGTCTATATGAAGCTCTAGCACGCCAATAGGGTTTCCAGCAAAATCTAAAATAGCGCTGGCTAACACGGCTCTATCTTCACCCGATACTTGTAAGCGCGTTGAATAGGTTTCGCCTTGTTGAATGCGAGTTAATTGACTCTGACCAATCTGCGATTCGAATCCAAGCGTTGATGCAAAAGTGGAGTAGGTTCCGTCAGAGGGAATGTGCAACGCTGCTTTGGCTTTAAAACGCTGAGTAAATCGATCAAAGAAATCTTGGCCAAATGAAAGACCGACTTCAGCTGAGCCAATATGCCGTTGTTGATAGTAAACCGGAATGACGCCTCTTAGCCCTATTCCAGCAACGCCCGCTTCAAGTCCGCTTTGGGGTTGTCTTTGAGCGTTAGCTTGAACAACCGTTGCCCTGAAAGCACTTAAGTCATCATCAAAACGTGCCAGTTGATGCAAGCGCAAGTAGGATGTGGCGGGTGGTAAATGAAATTGGAACTGTTGGATGTTGTACTGCTGTTTAAGGGTTTCGTAGATGGGCAGTGTTAATTCAGTCAGGAGATCTCTATCACCGCTAGCAAAAGCCTCTATAATGCCTGTTCCAGAGATCGATGCTGTTGTGATCCGTAACGCTTGATCCGAGGTTTCTTCGATGGAAGAGATTAGCGCATTGTGTAAATCCTCTAGCTGACGTCGTTCGGCTCGCTCAGTGGTATTGCTAAGTAACGAAAGTGTAGTGGGGATGAGCATGGCAATAACCAAAGTCAGAATCATGGCGATGCCTAATACAAGCCGAACAGAAATTTTGATATTTCTGAGCATAAAAAAATGTCCTTTTCTAAGTGCAGATGAGATCGCTTGGCTTTAAGTTGTTTTGCTTTAGATGATTTACTTTAATTCAAGCACATTCTGTAGGTATATCAACTAGTGTTTGATGATCGTTTCAATATGATGATTAATAGATTGGAAAAAATCGATGTTAGCTGTCTTTAGTGTGCTTTGGCCCATTTTTGCACTGCTGGTGAGTGGTGCGCTGATGCGCCGCTTTAACTTTCTAGGTGATGGTTTTTGGGTGCCTGCTGAAAAACTCACCTACTATTTTTTATTTCCTGCACTTTTAATCCAAAGTTTAAGTCAGGCGAGCTTGTCAGGTCACGAATCGATTAGACTGATGTTGGCCGTGTTGTTGTTGCTGGGCTTAGGGGGTGCAACCTGCTTTTTGGTTCAACGCTTTATACGATTGGATAACCCTTCTTTTACCTCTTTTTTCCAAGGAAGCACCCGTTTCAATACCTTTGTCGCCTTGGCTGTTACCTCGGCGCAGCTGGGATCGGCAGGTCTTGCTTTAGCCGCAGTGATTGCCGCTGTGATGATTCCCGTATTGAATATTATGTGTGTGCTGGTGTTTGCGAGCTGTTCGGACAAGCGTCCTTCATTAATCGCTGTTTTTAAAACGCTGATCACCAATCCACTCATCTTAGCTTCACTCATCGGAGTGGTGATCAACCTATTGGGTGGATTGCCGACATTGATGTTGCCTTTTTTCGCGATGTTATCGCAAATGGCATTGCCTCTTGGTTTGCTCTCCGTCGGCGCGGCGTTGAATCTATCCGCATTACGCCGTTCAGGGAGTGGTATGCTCTATTCAATGGGTATTAAGCTGTTGCTCTTCCCTTTGTTGGCTTGGGTGAGCGGTATGCTTCTGGGTCTGTCAGATCTAGCCTTGGCAACATTGATTATCTTTGCGACCATTCCTACCGCGACATCAGCCTATATTTTAGCGAGGCAATTGGGTGGTGAGGCACAACTCATGGCGGCCATCATCACCGCTCAAACGCTGGTTTCTATGCTCACCATCCCTTTCTGGTTAGCCCTGCTTATGTGACTGCTAAGACTCAATAAGTTGTCGTAAACTTAACGGAAGGCCTAGTCGGCGTTTCTTAAGCGCTGGAATCACTTTATCCCTTAAAGTGATCTCAATGGGCTGTTGATCAAGATTCAGTAGCGTTAAATACTCATTCAAAAAGAGTGAACGACGGCTGATATCTTCTTTTCTAAGTAGCGATCTAAATAGTGAGGCTAGGTATAAAATGGCAACGGCGGCTCGAATCGGCAGAGGTATATTTTCAGGATCAGAAAAATGGGGGTAGTGTTTAAACGCTAGAGGCTCACTGATTGTGCTGGGTAATGACCAAGATTTTAACAAGGCCGATCCCATGGACGCCGTATCAACCTGCGCAAATAAGCTTGCCAGTTTCGGGCTTTGCGTTTTCAATAGCTCCACCACGACTTCACCAATTTGACTCATCAGACCCAGTGTCGCTAGCTCTGCAGGTTTGCCTTGCTGAGAAAGTTGCGCGACCACAAAAGCCAGGTGAGAGATTTCCAAAGAGAGGCTATGGTTTTCTCGGAAAAATTCAGTATCAGGTAGACTGCTTCTCATGCTGTCAGATACCACAATTTGATAGACACTATCGATACCGAGCAGAGAGGTGGCGTGTTGAATGTCGGAAATCTTATTCTCTAAGCCGTAACTGGGTGAGTTAATTGATTTAAGTAGAGTACTGGTTAAAGAGGGGTCTTGACGAATGAGTTCAACGACTTCTTGTTGGCTACTGTTTGGATCTAAGAGTTTAGACAGTAGTTGCATAGATGAAACCGGTAATCGTGGCACTTTGGCAAGGACTTGCTGTGCCGTGGCTGATTTTACAAACTCTCCGAGATGCTGGGTATTAGCGTTGAAAAGTGCTTGTTTCAGTTGTTGGTTTTGATGAATGAGTTGTTGAGTCAGTTGCAGTGTTTCTGCGTGACGTTTGTTGAGCTGGTTTAATAAGCCTTTTTTAAGATAGCGTTTGAGTTCATCAGGCAGTTGTTCGAAGCTCTTAAGGCTTAGATACAACAGAGCGGTTGCTTCAGTCGCTTTCAGAGTCAACTGATGTGCCTCATTCATGTCCAAGCTAATGTCTGTAATCCACTCGGCGTCAATAAACCGCTGATCACCTTGTTCACTTTCAAGTGCCCCCTTAGTAACAAAGTACCAATGATCTACAGGCGTTCCGGCTAAAAATAACACTTCATCTTTTTCAAGTGCTTTTGGTTTGAGTTGAGGCGTGATTAATTGCATGAGCTCAGCTGACAGGTCGGGGAATAGCCTTTGTGTTATGCCGTTCATTGCGTTTGAACTTGTCTGCGAATTTGATGGGTTCTTGGCATCGGTAGCTTGACGTTTCCATGGCTTCAGCATAATTAATCCTTCGACTGAGTAAATAAATCATTTCGAGTAAGTATAAAACGAATTTTCAAAAAGAGATATTTCATTAGGTGAGTGTCAAATTAAAACATGAAAATCAAAAGGTTTTAAAAATCAGTCAGTTATAACTGCTCCATCAACTAGGCTCTCACATGAAACCCTTAAAGAGCTGAGCTACATCAAAAAAAATGAGATTAGACTTGCAATAATTCATAAATATGAAACACTATAACAATCTCTAAACGGCTGTTTGGTTGTTGAGAGCCAAGCGCCATTCCATTTTTAAAATATAAAAATCAGAAGAGTTTGCACGATGAAACGCAGCCCTGATCTACTGGTGATTTTAGTTATCGTTTTTGTTGTTGGAACTGTCATGACAGGTGTTTCTCAAAGTGCACCTGAAATAGCCTCTGTAGTACAGCAAGTGTTTAACAATAGTTAATTGCACTTTTGCTAATTGCCACCTACCTTGTTTAGGTCAAAACGCCACAGGCACTCTTCTGTGGCAACTCCTGTGAGTGGTACATCCCAGTCTTCGATTGAGAGTTTGTCTACCTGCTGAAAGCTATGCGCTAAGCCGATGAGTTTAGGGCCAAGTTTACCCTTGCCGTTTTTCGTACGTTTGAGTTTGAATGCAAAAGTTCGATCATAATAACCGCCTCCCATCCCTAATCGGCCGCCCTGTTGATCGAAGGCCACCAATGGCATGAACACTAAATCCAAAGACCACGGCTGACGTCTGGGTGCATTAATGATTTGTGGTTCTTTAATTTTGTAGCGATTGATCTGCATAGGCGTGTTGGGTTGGTAGGGTACAAACCACAGACTGTTTCGGCCAATAGGGTGCAATACAGGGAGATAGACAGTTTTTTTTAAGCGCCAGCAAAGTTGGATTAATGCTTCTGGATTGATCTCGCCATCATTAGCTAAATAGAGTGCTATATGTTTGGAGCGCCTAAAAAGCAGTTGATCACGCAAGGTTTTGCAGAGTTGTTGAGAATGGCGCTTTTGCTCAAAGGGAGATAAAGAACGCCTTAGGGCGCGCATCTTTTTACGCAGTTGTTTTCGATCCATTTGTGCATGATCAAAAGACATGGTGTTCAGATCCCCCAGAGTGTCGTTTACTGATTCTGGCCCTGAACCGTGAGGTTCAGAGAGGGAACGTTTTCTAACGTATTAGGCTTTCCGTCAAGCGGACATGCACACAACACCAGAATTCGTCCCCGTTTAGAAGGATATAGGCTCGAGGGACTTAACCAGCTCTCGAACACCCCAGGAGATAACTTCATTATAGCAGAATTGTTTCAATTGTCAGTCCTCTCTGTCCATTGTATTCAGAGATTGATCAATTTTGCTCGCTATTCTGCGTAACTGAGTTTCAATGTGGTAGCGATTGTGCTCTTTAGCTTTTAGAAGTTCATGTGACATGTTTAAGGCGGCCATTACAGCAATGCGTTCAAGACCGACAATCTTTCCTGTGCTGCGTATTTCGCGCATTTTTTCATTTAAATAATCTGCAGAAGCAAGGAGTTCGGCTTCGGCGCCATCAGGACAGCCGATGGTATATTCTTTATCGAGTAATTTGACAGTGACATTTCGTGCACTACTCATGATCCTTGCTCCAGAGATTTCAGTCGAGAAATCATGGCTTCTATTTTGCTTTGTGTTTGAGCGTTAATCTGCAATAACTGCGTTCGTTCCTCTTTGAGGCGATGCTCTGATTCACGTAGACGTTGATTTTCAGCTTCAAGTGTTTGTAGCCGATGAATTAGCTGATCAACTTTGTGTTCCAGTGCATTAAAAAGATGTTCGCTCATGTTGATGTGCTTCCTGATCGCTTTGTACTTGTATATTAACAGCCTGCGACAAGGCGTCAATGTGGCGGGCTATTCATACGTCTATCAGTAAATGCTAGCATAGCTGGTTAATGAATGATTGATTTCGGGTTGGATAAAACAATGGTTGATGAAAAAGCACCCCAAGAGATACCCAGTGAGTTACCCAGTTTTGATTTGGTAGCCGATTTAATGATCAGTGAAGGGGTGTTAACGCTCTCGCCAGCGGAACTGCATGGCTTGGTAACGGGGCAGCTTTCTGCTGGCGCTCGTTTTGACAGCGATACTTTACTCAGAGTGTTATGTGAATTGATGAATGTCACACAATTAGATCAAGAAAGTAGTAAAGTAAACCTCATTGAACTCTATCAAGCGACTTTATATCAACTGCAAGATGAAGAACTCAGTCTGCGTCTATTGTTGCCTGATGATGATCAGGAAATGAGTCAGCGTGTTGATGCCCTAAGTAGCTGGTGCAGTGGTTTTTTAGCCGGTTTTGGGATGTACCTCGGGGATCATCGCATGTCTGAAACGCTAAAAGAAGGGTTACAGGACCTCTCTGAGATCGCGCAGGTCTCTAGTGCTCCTGAAGAGTTGTCAGAAGAAGATGAGTCTGGTTTGTTGGAGTTGCAAGAATATGTTTCGGATGGCGGCACTCTTTATGTTTGCGGAATGTAACCCTAGTGTCGAACCAGAACCCGATGAACGGCGTAAGCAGCTGCATTAAACACTGAGTCGTAACAGTATCTACAGATTGGATGGTTAAAGAATTGATGAAAATAACGCAAGCCGACTTTAAAAAGCGCCGTACAGAATTACTCAGTTTACTCCCTCAAAACTCGATTGCTTTAGTCCCTGCGGCCAGTTTAAAAACACGTAATCGTGATGCCGAATACGCGTTTCGACAAGACAGCGATTTCTACTACTTGACCGGATTTAATGAACCCGATGCTTTGTTAGTGCTTATGCCAGGACGTGCTGAGGGTGAAGCCGTGATGTTTTGCCCTCCAAGAGATCCAGCCATGGAGGTTTGGACAGGTTATCGTGCAGGCCCAGAGGGCTGTGTTAATGATTTTGGTATGGATCAAGCCTTTCCTTTAGATCAAATGGACAACCAGCTACCTGAGTTGATCAATGGTCGATCCGTGCTCTGCTATTCACAAGGACATGATGCCAAATTTGATCTGCGCGTGAATGGTTGGCTAGAAACACTGAGGGTCAAAGTGAGACAGGGCGCTGTGGTGCCGCAGATCATCATGATGCTGGATAGCTGGTTACATGAAATGCGTCTGTACAAAGACCAAGCCGAAATTGCGCTGATGCAACGTGCTGCGCAGATCACCGCAGAAGCTCACACTCTGGCGATGCATAAATGCCGTCCCGGTATGCATGAGTATCAATTAGAGTCGCTGATTCAACACTACTGTGCGATGTCAGGGGCGCGCTTTCAGGCCTATTCCCCGATTGTAGGTGGTGGCGCTAACGCGTGTATTCTGCATTACATTGACAATAGTGCCGAACTCAAATCGGGTGATTTAGTCCTGATTGATGCCGGTTGTGAGCTAGATAACTACGCCAGCGATATCACCCGTACCTTTCCTGTGAATGGTCGTTTCTCAGAACCCCAAAAAGCACTCTATCAAGTGGTATTGGATGCACAAATCGCTTGTATTGAAGCGATGAAGCCGGGTGTGGCTTGGGGTGATATCCATGATCTATCCGTGCGACTTTTGACTCAAGGCTTAGTGAAATTAGGTTTGCTTCAAGGTGATGTGAATGAGCTTATTGCGGCTGAGGCCTATAAGCCATTTTACATGCACCGTATCGGTCATTGGTTAGGTATGGATGTCCATGATGTTGGTCTGTATAAGCACCAAGGCGAATGGCGTTCTTTAGAGCCGGGTATGGTCATGACCGTTGAACCGGGATTATATGTCGCGCCAGATAATATGAACGTTGATCCATGCTGGCGCGGTATCGGTATCAGAATTGAAGATGACGTACTGGTGACCGAAACAGGGCATTACGTGTTAACCAGTGGTGTCCCCAAAACGATTAATGATATTGAAGCCTTGATGCAATCAGGAGAATAGCCATGAGAACACACTACGACTTGGTCATCATCGGCGGTGGCATGGTGGGTGCCAGTTTAGTGTGTGCTTTGCTGCCCGTCGCCAAGCAGCTTGATTTAAAAATTGCGTTGATAGAGCAGCAGCCCATGCCGACGCAGCCAGGGCAGCCTTTTCAACCGAGTTACGATGCGCGATCTACAGCACTTTCCTATGGTGTGAAAAGCTTCTATCAAGCGACTGGCATGTGGGATCGATTGCAAGCGCATTTAACGCCGATAGAACATATTCATGTGTCGGATAAAGGTCGCTTTGGTGTCACGCGGTTACACGCCAAAGATGAAGGTGTATCAGCGTTGGGTTATGTGGTTGAAAATCATTGGTTAGGTCAGGTGTTGTTGGATCATATTCAGCAAGATACACAGGGTTGTGTTGATCTACTTTGCCCGGCCTCTGTTGACAGCGTTAAACCCTCCGCAGAAAAATCCGAACTTCAGGTGACTTATCAAGACAAACAACATGCCATTACCGCTGAACTGGTTGTTCTAGCAGATGGTGGTCGCTCAGGTTTGCGTCAAGCGCTGAATATTCACTTTAATGTGCAGTCGTACCATCAACATGCCTTGGTCGCTAACGTGAGTTTGGATCGACCGCATCAAGGTATCGCTTATGAGCGGTTTACTGAGCGTGGTCCTATGGCACTGCTACCCGGTGAGACCCTTCAAGGTGAGGTGCGATGTGGTTTGGTTTGGACCTTACCGGATGATCACATAGGTGAGCTGCTTTCCTTAACAGATCAGGCATTCTTAGAAGAGTTGCAGCAAACGTTTGGTTATCGCGCAGGTCGTTTTACGCGTGTGGGTGAACGCTATCATTACCCGCTCAAACTCTCTTTAGCAGAAGAACAAGTCAGAAGCGGGTTAGTCGTATTAGGTAATGCCGCGCATGCGCTTCACCCAATTGCGGGTCAGGGTTATAACCTTGCACTGCGAGGCGTCACTGACTTGGCTGAAAATATTATGGCATCTCGCCAACAGGTTTTCTGCTAGGGGATCTGTCCCGACTTCAGGCCTATGAAGCTTTGCGTCGTCAAGATCAGTTTAGAACCATTCAGTTCAGTGATCGCACCATGAAGCTGTTCTCTAACGCCAATCCTTTGTTGGCGCTTGGTCGTTCAGTGGGCTTACAAGTGATGGATCTTGCACCCACCCTTAAAACGCTCTTTGCTCGTTCGGCCATGGGTCTTGATTCACCTTCACTTCACTTACCTCGTTAACAGGAGACACAAATGTCCTTGCAGATAGCTCAAGCCGATGTGGTGATCAATGGTGCTGGTATGGTCGGTGCGTCACTTGCCGTGCTGTTAGCGCAAGCTGGGATGAAGGTCACGCTTTTAGAAGCGCAGGCGCAGCCCCCTGAGCGCTTGATCGCTGCAATTCCAGAGCAATTGGCTGCAGGCTATCAACCGCGAGTCAGTGCCTTAACGCTGGCTTCACAAGCGGTGTTAGATCGTGTTGGTGCTTGGCAGGCGATGACGGCTTGGCGTGTGACTCCCTACACAGGTATGCAGGTTTGGGATGGCATGGGGTCAGGTAAAATAAGCTTTGATGCGGCAGAGTTACACGAGCCCTACTTGGGACATATTGTTGAAAATAACGTGACCCTCGCCGGTATCTACCAAGCGATGCAGGATTATCCAGAGATCAGTCTGTTCACAGATGTTCAGATGACAGCGCTTTCAGCGCCTGATCAACAGGGTGGGCGAGTGCTCACTTTATCCAATGGCGAAACGCTCTATGCGCCCGTATTGATTGGTGCAGATGGTGCTGAATCACGCACTCGTCATCTCGCTGGAATTCCCGCGACCGCATGGGATTACGGTCATCATGCAATTGTCACAACGGTTACGACGGAAAAGTCACACCAGTGGCAGTGTTGGCAGCGCTTTACAGAGGATGGGCCGCTGGCATTTTTGCCTTTAAGCGGCGGTGTAGAAGGGCATCAGATCTCCTTAGTCTGGTCTACGTCACCCAAACACGCGCAAGAGCTTATGGCACTCTCCGACGAGGAGTTCTGTCATGCATTGACGCAAGCCTCTGATGTCTGCCTAGGCAAAGTGCTGACCACGGATCCTCGTTTCGCCATTAATCTACGTCAGCGTCACGCCCATCACTATGTTGCTGAAGGCGTTGCACTGGCAGGGGATGCGGGACACACGATTCATCCCTTGGCGGGACAAGGTGTTAACCTAGGCTTGCTTGATGTCGCTGCACTTGCCGAAGTGCTGATCGACGCACACCAACAACAACTTTCGCTCGGTAGTCTGTTAGTATTGCGTCGATATCAGCGCCTCAGACGCAGTGATAACTTGCGCATGTCGGCGACAATGGAGTTTTTCCGCCGACTCTTTGGTGATCGTCCAGCCCCGATTCGCCTCCTCAGAAGCCGAGGCATGAATCTGGTAAACGCTTTGTCACCCGTTAAAAACCACCTCGCGATGATGGCGATGGGAGTCAAAGGTGATTTGCCTAAGTTTGCCGTCAGGCGGGGTTGATCTCTGTTACTGCCCCTGACCCAGCGCAAATCCCCTCTCGCCATCAAAGGTGCAGAGGTTTTCTGTTTTGATAATGTCGATCTTCTTCTCGGTTAATGTCGACATGAGATAAACAATATCCGATTGCTTAATGCTAGACTCCGAGTCTGCTGCCATAAATCGGCAACGCCAGTGATCGGTGCAGAAAGTTTCAGGAAACCCTTCTGGCCAGACTTTTACACCCCGATTGGTAATCATCTTCAAAGATAGGTTGCCAAGATCTACCGATTGCAGTTGTTCTGCCAGTTGGTCTGGGTTAAAACGTGTTTCGTGCAAAAAGATATCGACTCCCACCAACTGTTTGTTGGATGGTTTAGCCCGAACGTAGTTCGAGCGAGTAATTTCTTGGTCAGTCGGGTTTTGATAACTGACGGGTTTGAACGTCTTCGGCAGTTGTCCCAAACGCTCAATGACGGCATCGGTAAACGCTGAGGTTGAAACGGTTTTCACGGTTTGCTCACTTTGTAAATCAACCGTATGAATACCATCTTCCAATGTTGCTAACCAAGCATTATGAATTCGCTCAGCGACGTCAGCTTGACGAATATGAATCAGCATCATCACGGCACCCAACAGTATACCACTTGGATTGGCAATGCCTTGGCCGGCAATATCGGGTGCGCTGCCATGAATCGCTTCAAACATGGCCACGTGATCACCTACGTTGGCGCTGCCCGCAAGCCCGACACTCCCGGTCATTTCGGCGGCAATATCACTGATCACATCGCCATATAGATTCGGAGTGACAATGACATCAAAGCGTTCAGGCTGTGTGGCTAATTTGGCACTGCCAATGTCGATAATAAAGCGTTCCTGTTCAATGTCGGGGTATTCTGCCCCTATTTCTTGAAACACTTTGTAAAAAAGACCGTCAGTCATTTTCATGATGTTATCTTTCACCATGCAAGTGACCTTTTTACGTCCATGACTGCGTGCATATTCAAAAGCATATCTCACGATTTTTTCGCAGCCAGGGCGCGTAATCAATTTAAGGCATTGATAAACTTCATCAGTTTGGCGGTGCTCTATCCCTGCGTACAAATCTTCCTCGTTTTCACGCACGATTACGAGATCCATCTTAGGATGCAGTGTTTTAACAAAAGGGGCGTAACTGATACTGGGACGAACATTGGCGTATAGGCCTAATGTTTTACGAATGGTGACATTCAGACTTTTGTATCCGGAACCGGAAGGGGTAGTAATAGGGCCTTTTAAAAACACCTTGGTGCGTCTTAATGAATCCCATGCTTCAGTGGCAATTCCGGAAGAGTGGCCTGCTAAGTAGACCTGTTCACCTATCTCTATAAACTCAGGTTCGATACGTGCGCCAGCGGCTTCTAAAATCTTTAGGGTAGCGGTTGTGATTTCTGGGCCGATTCCATCACCGAGCGCAACCGTAATAGGAACCTTAACTGGGTTATGTTGTGTGCTGGTATTCATGGCAAGTCTCCGCGTTGGTTGAGAATGAGTGTCACTATAGACTAGCCAATTCATATAGAATAATATTTATTATTCATAATAATCATAGATTAAAAGCTATGATTTAGGGTGCTCAAAAATAGAGAAGATTATGCCGGCCTCAACACTTGCACGATTTCAGCGAATCACACCGCAGCAACTTAGGGCATTTGAAGCCACGGCGCGTCTTCAATCAGTGACGCAAGCGGCGAAAGAGCTTTACGTTAGTCAGCCTACAGTTTCAGTACAGTTAAGAGAGCTTTCCTCGACACTCGGTGAGCCTTTGTTTGAACCCTTAGGTCGAAAAATACGATTAACGCAAGAAGGCGAACTGCTTTACAAAACCGTTAAAGAGCTTTCTGCCTGTTGGCAACGATTGGAATCAAATCTGGCAGAGCTTAAAGGTTTAATCAGTGGTCGCTTAAGAATCGCGGCAGTGACCACAGCCGAGTATTTCGTTCCCGAACTTATAGGGCCCTTTACACTCGCTCATCCGGGTGTTGAGCTGGAGTTGGTTATCGAAAACCGCGATCGTATTGTCGAAAGACTGTCGAAAGGGGTGGATGATTTAACGGTGATGATGATGCCGCCGAAAGACCTAGAGTTACATCGCCTCTCCTTTTTACCGAATCCCTTAGTGATTGTGGCAGCCAAGCAGCATCCGTTTGCCGGAAAATCACTTCAGTTGAGTGATCTGGCTGATCAGCGCTGGTTGATGCGTGAACCCGGCAGTGGTACACGTATGGCGGCTGAAAAATATTTTCAACAGCTCGACTTTCAACCTAATATCGCTATGTCCTTAGGCAGTAACGAAGCAATCAAACACGCGGTGGCTGCAGGCTTGGGCATTGGCGTTATCTCAAATGTGGCTATTCAATCCGCGATGACACAGCAAGCCGAAAGCTTTGCCAGTCAAAACTTAACCATCTTAACCGTTGAGCAGTTTCCACTGGTTAGGCACTGGTCGGTTGTCTGGCGTAAAGATCTGCCCTTGTCTGCTGCCGCACGATGCTTTGTTGATTATGTTAAGGAGTCAGAAAATCTTGTTTGACAATTCATCTAGAAAGATTGAACTACACCCCATTTGTCGCTACATTAGTTTCCCTTTTTGCATTTAGGCGCGAAGTATCATCAAAAAGCGCCTAAATGAGATAGAGATCATTCCTATGGGCAATAAAACAATACTTTATACACAACACGTCGCCATGGGAGCCAAAATTGTTGATTTTGGCGGTTGGGACATGCCACTTCACTATGGTTCACAAGTAGAAGAGCATCATCGTGTGCGTCAACAAAGCGGTATGTTCGATGTGTCACACATGACGGTTGTTGATGTGACCGGTCCTGATGCGCGTGATTACCTGCGTCGTTTACTCTGTAATGATGTTGAACGCTTGAAGCAGAAAGGCAAGGCGCTCTACAGTGCTATGCTCAATGAGCAAGGTGGGGTGATCGACGATCTGATCGTTTATCTAATGACCGAGCCCGGAGTGTCGGGCGAGTGGTATCGAGTGGTCGTCAACTGTGCCACTCGTGAAAAAGATCTGCGTTGGATGTCCGATCAAGTGATGAAAATGGATGTCGCCCTGACTGAACAGCCTGACTTGGCGATGATTGCTATTCAAGGGCCGCAGGCGATGGATCGAGTTAAATCTGTACTCAGTCCTTTCCGTCAGAATTTGATCGATCAATTGAATCAGTTCCAAGGTCAAGAGTCGGAAGGCTGGTTTATCGCCCGTACCGGTTACACGGGTGAAGATGGTTTAGAAATTATGTTGCCGGATGATGAAGCCGAAGCCTTTTGGAAAGCTTTAGCCGAAGCTGGCGTTGCTCCCTGTGGTTTGGGAGCCAGAGATACCCTGCGTTTAGAGGCAGGCATGAATCTTTATGGACAAGACATGGATGAAACTGTTAGCCCGTTAGTGTCCAATATGGGTTGGATTGTCGCTTGGGAGCCTAGTGATCGTTTCTTTGTCGGGCGTGAACCCCTAGAGGCTGAAAAAGAGGCTGGCGTTAAGTTCAAGCTGGTGGGCCTTGCGATGGAGACGGGTAAAGGTGTTCTGCGTCATGGTCAAACGGTTGTGATTGATGAACAAAATGAAGGTTACATTACCAGTGGTGGCTTTTCGCCGACTCTGGGCTATGCTGTAGCTTTAGCAAGAGTGCCCTTTGCAACAGCTGATGAAGCAGAGGTTGAAATGCGTGGAAAACGGGTCAAAGTGCGTGTTGTGAAGCCGCCTTTTGTCCGCAACGGTCAAAAAGTCTATTCCTGAAACAGGTAGGAAAACATGAGCAATATTCCAAACGAACTCCGCTATGTGGCCAGTCACGAGTGGATCCGCGATGAAGGTGATGGCACAGTAACCATCGGTATTACAGATCACGCCCAAGATCTATTGGGCGATGTTGTGTTTGTTGAATTACCTGAAGTGGGTGATAAGGTCACTGCAGGTGATGATATCGGTGTGGTTGAATCAGTCAAAGCGGCATCCGATGTCTATGCACCACTTACCGGTGAAGTGGTTGCTGTTAATGAGGACCTTGAAGAGTCACCGGAAATGGTCAACAGCGATCCATACGGGGATGGTTGGTTTATTCGTTTGCGCCTGACGGACATGGATGAACTGACAGACCTGCTCGATGCTGACGGTTACGCCGAGCACTGCGAATCAGAAAGCTGATTTGACAAGCGTTTAACGTCAAAGCTTAAGTACCCCGCAATTGCCGGGGTCGTTATTTCTTGGAACGAGTTTAATGAATTTTCAATCAATCACACTAAATGCAGGTTCAGAGCGTCGGCTGAAAGCGGGGCATGTGTGGATTTACAGTAATGAAATAGACACAGGTCAATCACCCATAAAAAACTTTTCAGCCGGTGAG
>JAJOJN010000014.1 GCA_021208565.1 Nitrincola sp. | reverse complement strand
TTAACCTGCCTGGTGGCGAAAAGCCGGAGCCAAAAGACTATCTCAAATTGGCTGCGACGATCGAAGGCGCCCGGATGAACATATCATTCAAACCATGATGTTGCGCTCCATGCAACAAGCGGTTTACAGCCCTGAAAATAAAGGACACTTCGGCCTGGCCTATGAAGCCTATGCGCATTTCACTTCGCCGATTCGTCGTTATCCTGATCTGTTAGTGCATCGAAATATTCGTGCTGCGATTCATACCGGCAAGCGTATCAAGGAGCTAGAGCGTCCCTCTGGCTTTACGGCTAAGCCTGCGTTTGTGAAGCACTACAGCATGGAAGAGATGCTGGCGCTGGGTGAGCAATGCTCTATGACTGAACGTCGTGCAGACGAAGCCACTCGTGATGTAGTCGCCTGGTTGAAGTGCGAATATATGCAAGGTCAGATAGGCAACCATTTTGAGGGCGTTGTTGCGGCAGTGACGGGTTTTGGATTGTTTGTCGAGATCAAAGATCTGTACGTAGAAGGTCTGGTTCATATCACCGGACTCCCAAGCGATTATTATCACTTTGATGCGGGTAAACAGCGCCTAGTCGGTGATCGGACGAAGCGAGTGTTCAAGCTGGGTGATGCCTTAAATGTTCGGGTTGTTCGTGTTGATCTGGATGAGCGTAAAATTGATTTTGATTTGGCCGACGGAAGTGGTCAGAATAGCGCTCCTGTTGTCAAAAAGCCGTCGAAACGAGATCAGCTTCGCCAAGGAAAGTTGGAAGAAACTAAGTCCTCTCGTAGTCGCAAAGGTAAGCCTTCTAGAAAAAAAATGAAATCGATGAATGAAATTATTCTAATGACACTATCGGGCAAGGATCGCCCGGGAGTAACTGCGGGAATCACTGGGATTCTCGCTAACTTTAACGTCAATATTTTGGATATTGGCCAGGCGGTTATCCACAATACGCTTTCTCTAGGCATTTTGATCCAAGTGCCTACAGACTCTGGTGCATCAAACCTACTTAGAGATCTGCTATTTAAAGCGCATGAATTAGATATGCATGTCCGCTTTGAACCGGTCGATGCCGAAGATTACGAGCAGTGGGTTTCGGGCCAGGCAAATCACGGCATATTATTACGCTATTGGGGCGTCGTATCAGTGCGCTTCATATTGCGCGAGTGGCTGAAATAGCAGCCAGTCATGGATTGAATATCGATAATATTAATCGCTTGTCGGGACGAGTTTCGTTAGAAACACCTTCTAATACAGAGCGTACCAAGGCCTGTGTAGAGTTTTCGGTAAGGGGTATTCCTGCTGATGCCTCGGCGCTGCGCCAAGCCTTTTTGCAAGCCGCCTCCGACTATGAAGTGGATATTGCCTTCCAGCAAGATGATATCTATCGTCGAAATCGTCGCTTAGTTGTGTTTGATATGGACTCAACACTGATCGAAGCGGAAGTGATTGATGAGTTGGCAAAAGAAGCGGGTGTTGGCGACCAGGTTGCGGAGATTACCGAAGCCGCTATGCGGGGCGAACTCGACTTTAACGAGAGTTTTCGCAAGCGGGTGGCCTTGTTAAAAGGATTGGACGTTTCTGCGCTAGATACCATTGCCGCACGATTAAAGCTAACCGAAGGTGCTGAAACGCTGGTAGGTCAACTGAAGGCGCTGGGCTTCAAAACCGCCATTCTATCGGGTGGTTTTAACTATTTTGCTAAGGGTCTGCAGCAAAAATTAGGCTTTGACTACGTTTATGCAAATGAGCTAGATATCGTCGATGGTAAGGTCACGGGTGAAGTAACGGGAGAAATCGTTAACGGTGAGCGTAAGGCGCAACTGTTACGTGAAATTGCTCAGCGTGAGGGGCTAAAGCTGGAGCAGACCATAGCGGTGGGTGATGGCGCAAACGACCTGCCAATGCTGTCCATCGCTGGACTGGGCATTGCCTTTAGAGCTAAGCCCTTGGTAAGAGAGAGCGCTAAGCAGGCGATCTCTACACTGGGTCTAGACGGAATTCTCTATCTGATTGGATTTAGAGATAGAGACGGTCTTCACTGATTAAAAAAATCATATTGCATTTCGGGTTGTGGGGGCTGCAAGTAGTGCCCCTGCACCATATTGATCCCCATTCTAAAGAGTTGTCTCATTTGAGCTGTGTCCTCAACCATGGGGGCAATGAGTTCTATTCCTTTCTCCTTCAGAGGTTGAATCATTTGTGCCATCTGTTTTGGCGATAGGCTGTTGCGGTTCATCTCTTTTAAGTAACTGGAATCCAATTTCACAAAGTCAACTTTGGCATCAGCAATAACATAATTAGATTCAGAAGTGCTTCCGAAGTGCTTTAGGCAGATGCGACAATGCAGTTTGTGCAGAGCTTTACAGAAAGCTTTGTAATAAGCAGGAGCGGCCAAGGCATCTACTTCACTAATTTGAAAGACAAAGTGATCCACAGGGAGTCGTAAGCTACGTAGCTGTTCAGCAAACCACGGAAGTAGCGACTTGTTGCGTAGTGTTCTACCGGTGACGTTGATAAATAGTCTGTGGCGTTTGCCTTGATCTAAAGACTGTCGCATCAACATGATGCACTCCTCTAATACCCACATATCCATTCTGGCAAGAACATTATCGTCTGCGATGCTGCTCATAAAGACAGTGGGTGATACCTCCTTATCATCTTCAGTTATCAGGCGAAGAAAAATTTCATAATTCGCTAACTTAACATCTGGATCTAAGGGGACGATAGGCTGAAAAAGCAGTCTGAAATGGTTGTTGGTAATGGCATCTACTACACGTTTTACCGCTGCAGCGTCATTGCTGACAACCGGTTTGGTTTGTTCGATTTGATAAAAGCTGTAGCCATTGCCAATACGATCATTCAGGTGAAGGCTCTTAGCCGCTTGTTCAGCACGAAGCAGGAGTTCGGTTCCACGAGGTGTACTCTCATTAATGATGGTAATGCCAATCGAACAGGTGGTTTGGATACGATAATCGCCCAATAGGGTGTCCATTTCGGAAATCGCGATACATATTTCACGAGCAAGTGCCTTGGCAGTGTCTTGTTGTGGATCAGCCAATAGTAAGGTGAAAATATTTTCGTCAATTCTGGCGAGTGTATGAGCTTGGTTCACCAGTGACTTGAGCTGTTTGCCGGTGCTTTGTACTAATAAATCTATCCCTTCTTGCCCTAGGTTGTGCAGGATGGTGTCGTAGGCATCTAGGGTGATATAGAATAAAAATCCATCATTACCGCCTTTGCGAGCAAGCTCAAGCTGTTGCTCAAGCTGTTTTGCAAAGCCTGATTGATTCAAAAGCCCACTGATTGGATCTATTTCGCTAAAAATTTCTGTTTCAGAAAGTTGTTGAACGATATCGACCTGAATAGCGTCTTGCTCGTTAAATACGGCTGGGTTAAGTGTTAGTGTGGCGTGAAAACGAGTGGTGTCTGCTCGTAAAATATCTGCGCCTAAATGGATGCTCTGTTTCTGACCTTGGAGGATCTTGTTAATCTCATTTAAGAAAGTATCTTTACAATTTGAGGCGATAAAGCGATCGAGATTAAGTCCACTGAGGTCCTTCAGATTTCCATAACCTAGCAGTTCGTAGAAGCGTTCATTGGCATAGCAAACAAGGTTATCTCTAATGAAGCAGATGGCAGTTCTTGAGTCATCAATAAGCTCCGTAATACGATGCTCGGCTTTTTCAAGTAAACTTTCACAATAGCGCCAGTGTTTACGCTGTTTAACGGCTCTTAATGATTGGTAAATGTACATCACGTTGAGCTTTTCATTGTTTTCAGTAAGCGCCACTTGTATACCGGCTTCCAGCATTGCCAGATGAGCTTCTGGATCTGGCATTTTTCACATAGTAGTAAGATAGGAATATCTTTGTTTAGCTCTTTCAAGACTTCAGCCGCACGACCAAAAGAAAGGTCTTGAGTATTCATGTTACTCAATAAGAGTAAATCCCAGCTGCGTTCAGCAAGTGATCCAGAGAGTTCGCGTTCGTTGCTGATGATTCTGCAACGAGGCAGCAAGTTAACCGATTGCAAAGAAGCTTGTGTAGCTGCTGCTTTTTCTCGAGAAAAGCCCAAAAATAAAATGGAGAAGCTATCACGTTGGTCGTGAAGGGCTTTGCTAGAGGTAAGGCTAGTTTCGGAAGCGTTCATATGTTAGCCATGTTTGAATTTACTGCGTGTGTTTCATGGAGAAAATCCATAACTACACACAAATGAAAGGCTCTATAAGTTTATTATAGCTGTGATTCCGAAAACTACATTAAGTTTCTGTTTGAATTTTGAAATTAAAGAATGAAAAGTATTGCTAGGATGGCAGGGGTAGGAGGATTCGAACCTCCGCATGACGGGATCAAAAACCCGTTGCCTTACCGCTTGGCGATACCCCTAAACACGGTGTTGTACGTTGGTGGCAATGGCGGGACTCGAACCTGCGACCCACGCATTATGAATGCGTTGCTCTAACCAACTGAGCTACATCGCCACGTACTTTCAAGGCCGCAAATTATTCGCTTTTTGGCCCTATTTGTCAACAGCTTGTGATTAAAAAACAGATAATCTCTAAGCGAATAGTGAAACTTTAGACGTTGAAGCGGAAGTGAACCACATCACCATCTTTAACAACATACTCTTTTCCTTCAAGACGCCATTTTCCAGCTTCTTTGGCGCCCTGTTCACCCTTGTAAGCGATGAAATCATCGTAGCCAATCACCTCTGCGCGAATGAAGCCTTTCTCAAAGTCAGTATGTATGACGCCTGCTGCTTTAGGCGCGGTATCACCGATGCGAATCGTCCAAGCGCGAACCTCTTTGACGCCCGCCGTAAAGTAGGTTTGTAATCCAAGCAGGCTATAACCGGCACGAATCACACGATCCAAACCGGGTTCATCCATGCCCATCTCCTGCAAAAACTCCAGTTTCTCTTCATCATCGAGTTCGGCGATTTCAGATTCTAGTTTGTTGCAAATGGCTACAACTTCGGCTCCTTCAGACTGCGCAAGTTCGCGTACTTTGTCGAGGTGTGGATTGTCTTCAAAACCATCTTCTGCAACATTCGCAATATACATGGTCGGCTTGATGGTCAGGAGATGGAAGGTGTTGATCAGCTTGCGTTCATCATCCGACAAAGAGATAGCGCGAGCGGGGAGTCCTTCGCTCAAATGGGGTAATAACTTTTCCAATAGCGCCTTAGCCGCAACGGCGTCTTTGTCTCCGCCTTTGGCATTCTTGCTCACGCGCTGAAGCTGCTTTTCGACAGAATCCAAGTCAGCCAGTGCGAGTTCTAAGTTGATGGTCTCAATATCAGCTAGCGGATCAATCTGGTTGGCAACGTGAATGACGTTGTCATCCTCAAAACAGCGGACAACATGCGCGATGGCGTCTGTTTCGCGAATGTTGGCTAAAAATTTATTGCCCAAGCCCTCACCCTTTGATGCACCCGCAACCAGTCCGGCAATATCAACGAACTCCATAGTGGTCGGTACAACGCGTTCAGGTTTAACGATCTCTTCTAGCGCCTTCAAGCGTGGATCCGGCATAGGAACAACGCCTGCATTAGGCTCTATGGTGCAGAAAGGGAAGTTCTGCGCTTCAATGCCCGCTTTGGTCAGAGCGTTGAATAGTGTCGATTTGCCGACGTTAGGCAGTCCGACGATGCCACATTTAAAACCCATGATGTGTTCCTGTTATTTGGTTGAGCCTGAAAAGCTGTGTAGTTGATTCATGGCACGTTGCCATTGACCTTCAATCGCCAGAGGTAGGTGTCGAATAGCTTCATCCATCGCGGCTTGTGTATCAAGGCGCTCTTTCTCAGGTGCTTTGTTTAGCACGAAACTTGACACTTGGTTGGCATGGCCTGGATGGCCTATGCCGATTCGTAAGCGATAAAAATCTTTGCTGTTCCCCAAGCTAGAAATAATATCTCTAAGACCATTATGTCCACCGTGACCTCCGCCTTTTTTTTAATCGGGCTGTGCCTGGGGATAGATCTAGCTCGTCATGTGCCACAAGAATATTTTCGGGTGCTATTTTATAAAAATTCGCTAAGGCGGCGACAGACTTCCCACTTAAATTCATAAATGTCGTGGGGATGAGAAGGTGAACAGGGGTGTTGGCAATGAGTATTTTGCCATAAAAACCAAAAAAGCGAGCTTCTGGTTTGAGAGAAGAGTTCTGGTGGGCAGCAAGCTGCTCCACCAGTTGTGCACCGGCATTATGACGGGTTTCATGGTATTGTGCGCCGGGATTACCCAGACCAACAATGAGTTGAATAGTGTCATTCATGCCGGTAGCGATCAGCCTAAAGGCTGATTATTTTTTAGCACCGCGTGGCGCGTAGCAGTAACCGATACCTTGGTCATGGTCTTCACCACGACGCAGAGCAACTACTTCAACACCTTCTGGCAGAATAATGTCAGAAAGGTGAGCAATTTGACCCATTTCAATGTTGGATAGATCAACATCAAGGGCTTCAGGTAGGTTCTTCGGTAAGCACAGAATTTCAACAGTTGAAGCTTCTGGTGCAAACTTAGCGGCTGCTTTAGACGCTGCAGATTTTTCGAAGTTAACAAAGTTCAGAGGAACCTGAATCTTGATCTTCTGGTTGTCATCGATGCGCTGGAAGTCAGCGTGAAGAACAACAGGTTTTGAAGGGTGACGCTGTAGATCTTTGATGATAACAGATGTTTCTTTTCCATCTAGGCTGATGGTTAGGATAGATGAGTAGAAACCCTCTTCCAGAAGCATGCGGTATAGATCTTTACCAACAACAGATACGGCAACAGGTGTTTCACTGCCGTAGATGATGCCTGGAACCATGCCTTGACGACGCAGGCGGCGGCTCGCACCCTTCCCCTGATCTTCACGGCTTACAGCGTTAATGACGAACTTAGACATGTTTATTACCCTATAAAATTAAAAAACTGCAACCTCCCGCGACCAGGATTTTGCAGTATTTGATTACCCTGAAAATCAGGGACTGGCGAAATAGTATGTATTTCGCTGTTAAGATTGAGGGACTCTCAATCTACCTAGCGCATTGTTCCTAACGGAACATTGCGCTTATGGATTCTTCGTTACAGACGCGACGTACGGCTTCGGCCAGCATCGGCGCGAGTGTTAATTGACGGATCTTGTCGCACTTTTGTGCAGCTGGAGAGAGTGGGATGGTGTCTGTAACCACGAGCTCATCCAGTACGGAGTTGTTGATATTGTCGACCGCTGGACCTGACAGTACCGGGTGAGTGACGTAGGAAATCACTCGCTCTGCGCCTTTATCTTTAAGCGCTTGAGCCGCTTTACATAGCGTTCCAGCAGTGTCGCACATGTCGTCAACTAGAATACAGGTGCGTCCTGCTACATCACCGATGATATTCATCACTTGTGATTCATTCGCTTTTTCACGGCGCTTGTCGATGATCGCTAAATCGCAATCCAGCTGCTTTGCCACAGCTCGCGCACGAACAACACCACCGACGTCAGGTGATACCACAATCATGTTGTCGTACTTCTGATCATTGATATCATCGAGTAAAACCGGCGAGCCATAAACGTTATCAACCGGGATATCAAAAAAACCTTGAATCTGATCCGCGTGTAAATCTACGGTGAGAACACGATCAACACCTGCGCTGGTCATCATACTGGCAACCACTTTGGCACTAATGGGGACTCGCGTGGATCGTGGACGACGATCCTGTCTAGCATAACCGAAATAAGGAACAACTGCTGTGATACGCATGGCAGAAGCTCTGCGCATGGCATCAGCAAATACGATCAATTCCATTAAGTTGTCATTGGTCGGTGCACAGGTTGACTGAATAATGAAAACGTCTTTACCGCGAACGTTTTCTTGGATTTCAACACTCACTTCACCATCACTAAAGCGACCTACGTCTGCTTTGCCCAGTGGGATATCTAAGCGTTCCACCACCTTAAGTGCCAGTTCTGGATTGGCATTGCCGGTGAAGATCATCATGCTGGACATGCGCTTTACCTTTTCGATTGCTGCTGAATGGGTTTCAAGTGCTGAAAGATTTTCAGTTTTCATAGTCATTGGTTGGGGCTGCAAGCTTGTAAATTCAGCACTCTGGACGTTGATTCCAGTGCTTTACCTGCAACAAAACACCCCAAAACTCCTTCGGCAGGATTAATGCCCCTAAAAGGAAGGCGCATATTTTGTGCAAATTTAAGCCAAAAATCAAGCATTGAGATCACTGAGTCAACTCCCATCGCCCGATAACCAGATTGACAGTCAGGTCATTATGCATCATTCGCATGCGAGCAGGAAGTCGGTGATTGGGAGAGACTTCTTGAAACCGAAGAATATCAATATCCCAGCCGGCTTGAATAAAACGATAGTTACTGTCTTCAGCCACTAAGCCATGGGGTAGGGTTGGGTCAGGAACACCTCTTACCCACCAGACAGCATGTCGAATGGGGAGATTCCAGCCTAAAATAGCCTGCATTAAGGCTTCAGGTGAACGTGCCGCGTAACGATCATCTTCTCCTGCTACCTGTATTTCGGCATGGCCAGGTCTGCCAGTCATGATGGCAACTGTCTGATTAAAAGGGCCAGCCGATAAGTGGATTTTATAGTCAGATTGCTGCTGTTCCCAATTGATTCTGGCTGAATCGTTTCTCTCTGCCAAGGGTTGGGAAATGCTAATGCGCGCGTCAAACATCCAGTCTTCTAAATCATACACCCATGCTTGCTCTCCTCTATCTGGGGGAGGCAAGACAGGGCCTCTGCTACAGGCTGAAAGTAACAGCAAAATACCTAGCAACAGCAGCTTTTTCATTCAGTTATTCGGCTCCAATTCTTTTTAGTGCGTCTAACAAATGACGATCATCCGGCATTTTTGATAAGTAATCATCGAGTAGCGCTTGTGCGTCATCTTCTCTGCCAAGGTGATGAAGTACTCTAACTAAATGGGCGACTACTTCAGGATCTGGGAAAAGCTCATAGGCTCGTTGTAAAAAGAATAACGCTTCTTCAGCGCGCCCGAGTTTGAATAAAACCCACCCCATCGAATCAAGTGTCGCCGCATCATTAGGTTGCTGCTCCAGTGCTCTTGCAATGAGAAGATGAGCTTTTTCATAGTCATCGGTGTGCAGTGTCATGGTATAACCCAGAGCATTTAAGAAAATAGGGTTATCAGGATCGAGTTCCAAAACTCGGCGAAGGTCCCTCAGGGTACGTTCAGGGTGCTCTGGTTCGTAAAACAGTGCGCGTGTGTAGAGTAAGCGTGTATCGGTTGGTGCTTTTGTAATCTCGTTAGATAACCTTTCTAAAGCAACCGATTTTAGATTGTGTGTTTTGTACCATTCAGCGAGCACGATCACCAACCCTGTTCTCAAGCTAGGTTGTAGTGTAATCGCTTTGTTGATGGTGTTTTCAACGCGCGCCTGGTAGCTTGGATCATTGAAGAGTTCCAGCATTCGGGCTCTTGCCTGTAAAAAGGTATTACCCTGTTCCACGGCGCTATAGTAGGAGAGTGCCAGTTCTCTATCGCCTCGTTGCTGGGCTAAATGTCCCAAATAAAAGTCGACCTCAGGATGATCGGGCGCTTTGAGCTTGAGTGATTCTAGTAGCTCTCGACTGGCTTCATACTGTTGATGATCTAGCAGTAAAAGAGCGAAATAAAGGTGCAGTTGCGTGTCTCTAAAACGCTCATCAAGAAGGGTTTTCATCAATTGTTCAGCGCGCTGGAACTGCCCTGACATCATTAACAGCTGAGCTTGCTGTATTTGCAGTTGATTGTTGTCTTGGTGTCTTAGGGCTGCGCGGTTAATGAGGTTGAGGGCGATGGAAATCTCATCGCGTTGACGTAACAATTCAACTTTCTGCATCACTAATTGAGGCTGATAGGGTTCAATCGCGAGTCCGCGATCGAAAGCTCTCATGGCGGCATCATCTTCATTGATGCGTAAAAATAATAGACCCGTCGCGAGGTGTAGATCGGTTCTATCAGGTTGCTCGGTTAAAATGCGCTCTATTAACTCAAGGTATTGACTCGCGGTGCTAGGGTCTATCGCTTCCGCTTGAGAGCTGATCAGGAGCGCGGCGTCAGATTCTTCATCCCTCAGTAACGTTTCCAGCCAGGGAAGAGCCTCATTGAAGCGTCGCTCATGCAAGAGTATGCCTGCCATCAGCTCTCTGGGTTCTTGTTGATGAGGTGCAGCAGCAGACCAAAGTGCCGCGGCTTCCAAAACAGCGGAGCTATTGCGCATGAATTGAGCGATACGCGTCGCTCTTTCAGCAACCGCTGCATCTTGAGTGTTGCGGGCTTGATTTAGATAAAGGCTCAAGGCGTCATCGTACAAACCGATATGACCTGACATTTCAGCGATCAGAAGATCAGCAAGTATCTCTCGATTAAGCTGTCCCTGTTCAAAACTGATATCAGGCAGGGGTTTGTCAAGAATAGGAAAAGACGGTGAGGCTGTGGTGTCATGAGTTGTCGAGGCACAGCCACTAACAAGCAGTGCAAGCAGGGAAACCCATAGCAATTTATTCATTCAACTATCATCCTTTGGCGATCGCAAGGCAGTTGCACTATAGAGGAAATCTGGGTTGTTTGTCGATTATATGGCTCGAAAATACCTACGTTTAAGATAGCTGGATGGTTTTGTTTCTGCCATCCTTTCGAGAGTGGCTTAATCCGCGCTTCGTTAAGGTGTATGATAAGCGGCTTATTTTGGGAAGTTGGGTTGCTAAGTCTATTCTATGACACTGTTGGCTTTAGGTATAAATCACAAAACGGCACCGGTAGAAGTGCGAGAGCGTGTGGCATTTGCCCCTGAGAACCTAGCTCAGGCGATGCGCAATGCTTGTCATGCCGCAGGCTTGAAAGAAGTGGCTATCCTGTCAACCTGTAACAGAACTGAAGTCTATGGCTGTAGTGCAAGTGCAACCCATGATCGCCTACTTGCTTGGTTGGCGCATTATCATGATCTTGAAGTAAAACGTTTACAGGACTGCAGTTACTTGCATACGGATGAAGAGGCGGTTCGTCACATGATGAGAGTCGCTTCAGGGCTAGATTCTCTGGTGTTAGGTGAGCCGCAAATTCTAGGGCAACTAAAATCTGCTTACAGTGTCGCTCAGGAAGAGGGTGTTATAGGTGCTGAGTTAGGTCGATTGTTCCGACACTCATTTAATGTGGCTAAACAAGTGCGAACCCATACCGCTATAGGACAGAATCCTGTTTCGGTGGCTTATGCGGCCGTGAGTATGGCACAACATATTTTTGCTGATCTGCATGAATCAAGAGCACTGTTAATCGGGGCGGGTGAAACAATAGAGTTAGTGGCTCGTCATCTATATCGTGCGGGCGTCAGGCAATTAACAGTTGCTAACCGTACACTAGGAAGAGCTTTAGACCTAGCCGCACTGTTTGATGCTAAGGCGATTGCTTTGGGCGAAATTCCCGATGTGCTGCCTAACGTGGATATCATTATCTCCTCCACGGCCAGTCAGCTCCCCATTCTTGGTAAGGGTGCTGTGGAAACGGCCTTGAAGAAGCGTCGCCATAAGCCATTTTTCATGGTGGATATCGCTGTTCCAAGGGATATAGAACCTCAAGTTGGCGATCTTGATGATGTCTACCTTTACACGGTTGATGATCTCAAAGAGGTAATTGAAGAAAATCAACGTGGCAGAGAAAGTGCGGCCAGAGAAGCCGAACAGATTATTGAAGTGGGCGCAAATGAGTTTATGCGTCAGCTTCGAGAGCTAGATGTCGTAGATACTGTGACGGCGTTAAGAGAGCAAGCACATTCTCTGTGTGAAGAAGCGATCGAAAAAGCGCAGCGTCAATTAAATGCGGGTAAGTCACCGGAGCAGGTGATCGAAGTGTTGGCGCGAGGTTTGACCAATAAGCTGCTGCATCAACCCACAGTGAAGCTTAGAGAAGCTTCGGCTGAAGGTCGTGATGACCTGCAAAACTTAGTGAAAGAATTATTCCAACTTCCGGGTTCGATCGATCGGACCGACAGGACTGAGAACCAAATAGATGAAAGCCTCCATACGTAACCGTCTTGAAACGCTTGCTGATCGTTTTGAGGAGCTCTCAGCATTGTTAAGCGATGCGGGTGTTATTAGTGATCAAAACAGTTTTCGCCGTTATTCCGTTGAGTATTCAGAACTTGAACCCGTTGTGGAGCATTATCGTCTCTGGTGTCAGGCACTAGAGGATATTGCCGAAGCGCAGGTGATGGCGCAAGACAGTGATCCTGATATGCGTGACATGGCGCAAGAGGAGATGCAAGCCTCAACGGAGAGACGTGATCAGCTAGAACGGGAACTTCAGCTGTTACTGCTGCCGAAAGATCCGAATGATGATCGCAACGTGTTTCTAGAAATACGTGCAGGAACAGGGGGTGACGAGGCGGCTATTTTTGCAGGTGATCTCTTTAAAATGTATTCCCGTTATGCTGAAAATAAAGGCTGGCGGGTAGAAATGATCAGCGCTAACGAGGGTGAGCATGGCGGTTTTAAAGAGGTCATCAGTCGTGTGTCAGGTCAGCAGGTTTACGCGCATTTAAAGTTTGAATCCGGTGCGCATCGTGTGCAACGAGTTCCTGAAACTGAATCCCAAGGGCGTATCCATACGTCGGCCTGTACCGTGGCTATTTTGCCGGAATTAGACGAAGCCGCGGCTATTGAGATCAATAAAGCGGATATTCGTGTCGATACCTTTCGAGCCTCTGGTGCGGGTGGTCAGCACATCAACAAAACCGACTCGGCAATACGGATAACCCATATTCCGACCGGTGTTGTGGTGGAGTGTCAGGATGAGCGTTCGCAGCACAAAAACCGGGCTAAAGCGATGGCTCTTTTAGCCTCTCGCTTACAGCAGGCTGAAAATGATCGTGTGCAAGCTTCTCAAGCGTCTGCGCGAAAAAGTTTGGTGGGCAGTGGTGATCGTTCAGAGCGTATTCGTACCTACAACTTTCCCCAAGGGCGTCTAACCGACCACCGGATTAACCTGACACTTTATAAATTAAACGAGGTCATGGCGGGCGATTTGGCGTCGGTCATCGACCCACTGCGTAATGAGTATCAGGCTGAGCAGTTGGGTGCCTTGAGTGATGAGGGTTGATCAAGCCCTGGCGTTATCTCAGTCGCTTGAGTCCTCTAGCGAATCAGCTCGATTAGATGTCGAGCTGATCCTGTGCCATGTTCTCGGTAAGCAGAGAACCTATCTTTATACTTGGCCTGATGCTGAGTTAACACCGCAACAAGCCCGTGAATTTGAAACCCTGTTGCAGCGTCGTTTGCAAGGTGAACCCGTTGCTCACCTAATCGGTAAACGAGGTTTTTGGACGCTGGACTTAGAAGTCAGTAAAGACACTTTAATTCCTCGGCCAGAAACGGAGTTGTTGGTTGAGTGGGTGTTGGATAACTTTCCCCAAAATGGCCTGCGACTGGCGGATTTAGGTACCGGGACGGGTGCCATTGCACTCGCTCTGGCGAGTGAAAAGCCTCATTGGGATATCGAAGCCACAGAGTTAAATCCGGCGGCAGTCGCTTTGGCTAGACGTAATGCGCAGCGTTTGGCGCTGGATCATGTCAAAATTCTAGAAGGTAGTTGGTGTGATCCCCTGACGGGTCACTATGATCTGTTGGTGAGTAACCCGCCCTATATCGATCCTAGTCACCCCTGTCTTAATGAGGGTGATTTGCGCTACGAGCCCTTGACCGCGCTCATCTCTGAGAAACAGGGTATGCAGGATATTCTCACCATCATACAGCAGTCGCTTAACTACCTTAAACCTTCAGCTTGGTTAGTGTTTGAGCATGGTTATGATCAAGGAGAAGCGGTGAGGGTGGCGATGAAAAAAGCCGGTTTTATCCATTGTTTTACCCATCAAGACCTGAATGGTCATGATCGTATTTCTGGAGGCTGCTTAGGTGGAGAATAAATCTGATCAAGCGTTGCCCTTGCTGGATGATCAGCAGTTATTGCGTTATAGCCGACACATCATGTTGCCCGATATCGATATTGAAGGACAGCAACGGCTTTTGCACAGTCGAGTGCTGATTTTAGGATTGGGCGGGTTGGGTAGCCCTGCGAGTCTTTATTTGGCTTCAGCCGGTGTGGGTGAACTTTGGTTGGTCGATGATGATCGTGTCGATCTTTCCAATCTGCAACGACAAATCGCTCATACTCAGGGGCGCGTCGGGCAGTCTAAAGTGGCTTCAGCGGCGGCGGCTATTGAGCAGATTAATTCAGAGGTTAGGCTGCGTTTGATTGATCAGCGTGTGACAGGGAATGAACTGAGGGATTTAGTTAAGGCTGTCGATTTGGTGCTGGATTGCAGTGATAATTTCAGTACACGTTTTGCCTTGAACAAGGCGTGTTTTGAATCAGGTGTACCCTTGGTATCCGGTGCGGCCATTCGTTTTGATGGTCAAGTCAGTGTCTTTGATCCGCGTCAAAAAGACTCTCCTTGTTATCAATGTCTTTATCCCGAGGGGGATGATGCCGCCTTAACCTGTGCGGAGTCAGGTGTTTTAGCACCTTTAGTGGGTGTTATTGGCTCGATACAGGCGATGGAAGCGATTAAGCTACTCACAGGTGCTGGAAAGTCCCTAGCAGGCCGTTTGCTATTATTGGATGGACGGCGCATGGAGTGGCGCGAGATGCGCCTTTCCAAAGATCCCGAATGTCTGGTTTGCGCGCCGCGTTAAGTGCTATACCCAGCCGAGTAAAGTCGCTGTGTAAATGGCTAGGCTCAATGTGATCACTGAGCCTAGCGTGGTTGTCAGAATAATATTTGCGGTCAGCTCCGCATTAGCGCCCATCGTCTTAGCCATCACAAAGCTTGCCGCTGCCGTAGGGCAAGCAAAAAGCACCATCATCACGGTTAAATCCTGCCCTCTGAAACCGACGATCCAAGCGCCTAGCGTGAGTAATATAGGTAAGAAAATCAATTTAGTACTGGTCGCCCAAAACGCTTGAGAGGAACTATCACGTAAGCTTTTCATGTTGAGGGTGCCACCGATAGCCAGTAGTGCGAGTGGCAAGGTTAAGTTGGCAAAGTAACGCCCAGTGGTTTCTACGACTTCGGGTAGCTGGATACCTAAATAGGAGATGGGTAACGCCAGAACTACAGCCAAAATCAGAGGGTTTTTGATCACTTCAATCAATGTTGACCCTAAACTCACAGACTGACTCTGGCGTAGAGGTAAGGTCAGACACAAAATGGCCAATACGTTGTACATTGGAATCACTAGGGCAAGTAACAGTGAGGCTTGTGCTAGCCCCGACTGGCCGAAAAGGTTAAAGCTGACGGCTAGGCCGATGATGCCATAATTGCTTCGGAAACTCCCTTGAATAAAAGCACCTAAATCGGCAGGTTTTTTTATCCATCTGGCCGCCATCCACCAAATCAGTACATAGGTGACTAAAGTGCCTATCACGACATAGCTCAGCTGTCGTGGATTAAAAACAGCGTGAAAGTCCATTTGTGCGATCGACATAAAGACCAGCGCAGGTAAGGTTACGGTGAAAACGAGCTTCGAGCTGACGTTAACAAAGCCAGTATCGATTACTTTCAGTCGTTTCAGTAGATAGCCCAAAAACACGATGAAAAAAATGGGCGTCACGATACTGGCGGTAAAACTCAGAGCGGCAAGGTAAAGATCCACAAAAAACTCGCTTAATCAATTAACGTAAATGTAACTTGGGATAATCGAACCAGACTAATCTTGCTCGCTGTTCTTCCAGTTCCTGCCAGGATTCTACAGGGCAGGTGAGGTGTAATACAGCGCTGGTCGGAAAATGTGGCAAGCTTTGTCCAAGTAGAAGTTCGCCAAGTTCTTGTAGCCCTGGATTATGTCCTACCAGCATCAAGTGCTCTGCCTCGGCGGGTGTTTGTTGAATGACGTGTAATAGAGTTGCTGGGCTGGATTCGTAAATGTCAGCACATGGGTGGCAAATAGCCTGAGGAAGATTCAGGCGCTTAATAATCATTTCGGCTGTTAGCATCGTGCGGAGCGAGCTACTGTATAACAAAAAAATCGGGTGTTATTTTGGCCTGCAAGAGACGCTCACAGAGTAAGGGCAAGTCATTTTTTCCGCGCTTGTTCAGTGGTCGATCAAAGTCAGAAAGTCCTTCCTCTTTCCAGCTCGATTTAGCGTGACGAATTAGGGTCAGGTGTTTCATTCGGTTTTACTCGTTTAAATGAACTACCCTGCCTAAGCCGCTTCGCGGTTAGACAGGGTTTCGCGGGGCCGTAGCCCCGCTTCTAATAGCAGGTCGATGTGCTTGACCGCTATGGGCGTGTCCATAACGCCCTTACCGGCTTCGATCTGACTCATCAGCCAGTCGTCACCGATTTCTTTTCTGAGGATATTGGCTGCGCCGTTCACGTCACCGTTGAGTAGTTCACCACTTCCAGTCTTGTACAAGCCTCGCTTGACGCGGCGAC
>JAJOJN010000035.1 GCA_021208565.1 Nitrincola sp. | reverse complement strand
GGAACGTTCATCGTGATCAGAATTCCTTACCTTGTTAGAAAGTACCAGGTTCTTTCCCTTAACTTCAGCAAATGAATAACCCGTGATTCGCTCAAAGCCTGGTTAACGTATTCCACCAGACCATAAGGATCTGTAATGATCACCGAGTTATCAGTTTCATTAGCAACTAAAGAGAGCATTTCTCGCTCAGTACGTCGGGCAACTTCTTCAGTCACATCTTTTACAAATGCGGTATAAAGAGTTTTTTCTCTAAGTTTAATTTTTGAAAGTGACAGTTGCCCCCAGAGCATGGAACCATCTTTACGTTCGATTTTAACTTCTCGACTGGTGCCAACAATTTTTGTCCTTGCCAGTCGAGCGATTGGCGTTGACATAGCCATCATGATGAGACTGAATCTCCTTAGGTCACCAACATCTTAACATTGCGTCCTAATACCTCTTGCCTGGTATAGCCCCAAAGTTTTTCAGCTGCCGCATTAAATAGCGTGACTTGTTTTCTTCATCGATACACACAACCGCATCTAACGCCTGCTCCAAAGTTTGCGTAATAACCTCTCTCGCTTCACGCTCCTGAGTCACATCACGAATAAATGCCGTGTAATGCTTTTTACCTTTGACCAGTAATTTGAGATAAAGAAAGTTGCACCCAAATATAATGACCATTTTTGTGTCGAAGCTGAACTTCTCGTGAGCTTCCCACTATTTTGTCTTCATTAGTTTGTCGATGCCGATTGACGTATGTTGCCATGGTTGCTTTGAATTTCATCAGGCAAGAGCAGAGCAACATTTTTTCCTAATACTTCTCCAGCACTATAACCCCACAAGCTTTCAGCCGCTTTATTAAAAAAAGTGATCTGATTAATTTCATCAATAGTGACAACTGCGATGATACTTTGATCCAAAGCTTGCTTTGATTCCGATGAAAAAAATTTACCCAGCATAGCAACTTCCTTTTTTGCAAACGTTATATATAACCACCCCTTTAGTAATGCAGAGGAACCGCCGTAGTATCAACAACTTTTCTCATTATGAAAGAAGACTTTACTCCACTCACACCGGTAATGCGCGTAATTTTACCTAATAAAATATCATGATAGCTGTCCATATCTGATACGGCCACCTTAAGCTGATAGTCGGCATCATGTCCGGTAATTAAATAACATTCCATGACTTCAGGAATCTCAGCTATCGCTTTTTCAAAGGCTTCGAAGCGTTCCGGAATGTGTTTATCCATTATGATGTGTAGCATCGCAATCAGATTTAAGCCAACTTTACGCTCATTCACCCTAACCACCAGCTTTTCAATGACGCCGGTATCAATCAAGTGTTTAACTCGTCTTGAACAGGGAGCGGCCGTCAGGCCTATTCGATCCGCTAATTCCTGATTAGAAATAGACGCATCCTGCTGCAACTCTTGCAAAATTTTCACATCAAAGCGATCTAGTTCTACTCTCATATTTCAACTCCCAATAAGAATCAGCAATAAAAATTATACATATTGACTATATACTCAATTATTATTGCTCAAATAAGGATATTTAGCATCAATTAGCAACCCTATTGCGCGTTAAGAGGCGTAAACTATGTCTCTATTCGATAAACTTTTTTGAAAGGATTGATGTATGTTTGACCATCGCAAATACCGTGCATTTACACCTGTGCGCTTGACCGATCGCACTTGGCCGGATCAACAGATCACCCAAGCACCTTTGTGGTGCAGTGTTGACCTTCGCGATGGTAATCAAGCGCTCATCAATCCAATGAATGTTGAACAGAAAACGCGCATGTTTAAGCTACTGGTCAAGCTTGGCTTCAAAGAGATCGAAGTCGGATTTCCTTCCGCTTCACAACCTGACTTTGATTTTGTGCGTAAATTAATCGAAGAAGATCTGATTCCAGAAGACGTCACGATTCAAGTACTGACGCAGGCGCGTGAAGATCTGATTTCACGCACCTATGAATCCTTGGAAAACGCTAAACGCGCCATAGTTCACGTCTATAATTCCACCTCAACCGTGCAACGTGAACAAGTGTTTGGTCTGGATCGAGAGGGCATCAAACAGATCGCTGTACAAGGTGCTCGCTGGGTACGTGAATATTCAGAGCGCTATCCTCAAACAGACTGGGCATTTCAATATTCCCCCGAGAGTTTTACCGGAACGGAGTTAGATTATGCCGTTGAGGTCTGTGATGCTGTGATTGCCGAATGGCAACCGGAGAAAGGCCGTCGTGTCATTATCAACTTGCCTGCCACGGTTGAGATGTCGACACCTAACGTATTTGCAGATCAAATTGAATACTTCTGTCGCCATCTGGCACAGCGTGATCAAGTGATTATCAGTCTTCATACTCATAATGATCGCGGTTGTGGCGTGGCCGCCGCCGAATTGGGTGTCATGGCGGGTGCAGACCGTATTGAAGGTACACTATTAGGAAACGGTGAGCGTACTGGCAATATGGATATCGTCACCATGGGCATGAACTTGTATTCTCAAGGTATCGATCCAAAATTGGACTTTTCTGACATTAAAGAAATTATTGCCGTCGTGGAATACTGCACCGAATTGCCAGTGGCAGCGCGTCACCCTTGGGCAGGCGAACTGGTCTATACCGCTTTTTCAGGAAGTCACCAGGATGCGATCCGCAAATCAATCAATTACCACAAAGAACATCATTTGCCCCACTGGGAAGTGGCTTACCTGCCCATCGATCCACGTGATATTGGCCGCGAATATGAAGCGGTGGTACGTATCAATAGCCAAAGTGGTAAAGGTGGTGTCGCCTTAGTGCTTGAGCGCGACTATGGTGTTGAACTACCCAAGTGGATGCAATCTCAAGTCAGCAAAGTGGTGCAAAAAGCATCAGAGCAAACTGGTGCTGAAATCACATCCTTACAGATTAAATCCTTATTTGATGAGCATTTTCATGCTTCCATCAGCGGTTGGACATTAAAGGGTTATGATCTACATACGGCTGATGGTCTGGTCAAAGGCCAGTTTAATGTCGATGGTCAACAGCCACACTTTGAAGGCCAAGGCAGTGGAGCGGTTGAAGCTTTAGTTCATGCACTTGAAAAACGTTTTGGGGTCACGATAGAAGTGACACAATTTGATGAGCGAGCCTTAACTCAAGGCACTCATGCACTGGCACAGGCGTGTATTGCCTTGAGTGTTAATGGTGTGACCTTTTCAGCGGTAACGACAGCCGAAGACACCTCTGCGGCTACTTTACAAGCTGTTCTAAGTGCTTTTGCTCGAAGCCCAGAAGCTACTTCAACTGGTTTCAAGCAAGCGTCGGGTATATAAAATATGCTCGGTCGCCTCCAATCGCGCCTGGTCTGGCTGGCGTGATTGGATGGCATGATAAATTTTCTCGTGCTGCTGGCTAATGCCATCGGGATAGCGACCGTAACGTTTTAAGGTCGTCGACAGCACTTCATGAATGGCATTAAAGTAGCGTTCGTAAAAAAGCTGACTGTAACTGATCAATAACAGATGATGACTGGCTTCCGCGATCATCATATGAAAGGTCAAATCCGCTTTTGCTTTAAGCAGTGTTGACTGACCTTTTCGACGCCCTTGCATTGCTTTGTATTCTTTCGCTAAGGCCGCTAACTCCTGATCACTGGCTCTTAACGCACAATAATAGGCCGTTTCGCCCTCAAGAAAAGCTCTTGCCTCCATCACATCCAATTGATAAGCCAAACTAATTTCGCGCGGCTGATGTTTTTCTAAATGGGACTGCAAACGATTCAAACAACGTGAAGCACCCCCTTGGCGCACCTGAATCCAACCCTCTTGCTGTAATCCTTGTATCACTTCACGAACCGCATTACGTGACATCTGAAACTCAGCTGCCAAACTTCTCTCAGACGGCAATGAAGCGCCAGGAATTAATTCGCCGCGAGCCATTTGATTCAGTAGTGATTGGCGCAACATCTCTTTAGCCGATAAGGTCATTGATGCCTCATTTGGTAAGACCAGTTAGGACTGTGACATTTATTTTAGTCGATTTATCACCTATCTTGTATCGATGTATGACCCTTTGAGGATGAATTGTGGATACCAATAAGAATCAACCTGTCGTCGGCCTATTCATTACCTGTCTAGCCGATCTGTATCGTCCCGAAATTGGTTTTGCGACGATCAAACTACTTGAGCAAGCTGGGTGTAAAGTCGATGTACCGGCTCAACAAACTTGCTGTGGCCAACCAGCATTCAACACAGGCGACTTCAAAACCAGTGCAGAGATAGCCCGCCAAACCATAGAAGCGTTTGACGGTTTTCACTATGTGGTGGCGCCTTCTGGCTCCTGTATCAGTATGCTTCATCACTATCCAGAGCTATTTGATGACAAAGACCCTTGGAAGAAACGAGCCGAAGAACTCAAAGCCCGTGCTTATGAAATTACCAGTTTCCTAGTCGATGTTCTGAAAACTGAGCTGAGTTCGTCTAGTTTCCAAGGCAGTGTCACCTATCATGACTCGTGTTCTGGTCTTCGTGAACTGGGCATCAAAGCGCAACCTCGACAGCTACTGGCACAAGTCGAGGGTGTGGAATTAAAAGAGATGGAAGAAAGTGAAACCTGCTGCGGTTTTGGTGGTACTTTCTGTGTCAAATATCCCGATATCTCCAATCGAATGGTCGGTAACAAAACACAAAACATCGTCGATGCCGGTGCGAAAACCTTACTAGGCGGCGACCTTGGCTGTTTACTGAATATGGCAGGCAAACTACAACGTGAAGGCCATGCAGTTGAAGTGCGTCATGTGGTCGAAATTTTAGCAGGAATGACCGACCAGCCTGCCCTCGGCGAAGCTCAATCATCGGTTAAAGCCGGATAACTGGAGAAAAACATGCAGATTACCAGCCCCGACTTTAAGCAAAATGCGCGTATTGCCCTGCAGGATGTCGGCCTGCAAAAAGCATTAGGTAACGTTAAAACAGGCTTTCCCCATAAGCGCGCCGCCGCGATGGCACGATTGCCTGAATTTGACCAACTTCGAGACGAAGCGCGTGATTTGAAAAATCACATCATTGAAAACTTGGATATCTACCTTGAAGCCTTTGAGGCCAAGGTACTTGAAAACGGCGGTCATGTTCATTGGTGTCGAACGTCCGAGGATGCCCGCAAAACAATTCTGAACATTTGCCAAGAAAAGAAAGCGCGTACCGTGACCAAAGGTAAGTCGATGGTCACCGAAGAGATCAATCTGAACGAGTATCTGGAAGCTAACGGAGTTATTCCAGTAGAAACAGATCTCGGCGAATACATTCTGCAACTTCGCGGCGAACACCCCAGTCATATTATTGCACCCGCGATTCACTTGAATCTTGAAGATGTCTCCGAAACCTTCCATGCCAATCACCATAAGCCCAAGTCGATGGACCCTGCGGTGCTGATGCAAGAAGCGCGGGAAGAGCTACGTAATAAATTTGTAGCGGCAGACGTGGGTATTACGGGAGCGAACTTTTTAGTTGCCGAAACCGGCTCTAGCATCATCGTCACCAATGAAGGCAATGGTGACCTGACACAGATACTGCCGAAAACCCATATCGTGGTGACTTCAATCGAAAAAGTCGTCCCCACGCTAGAAGATATGACGCTGTTTTTACGCCTGCTAGCACGATCAGCAACTGGGCAGGAATTTACCGTCTACAACACCCTGTCCACAGGTCCACGTCGCGAAGGTGATCAAGATGGTCCAGAAGACTACCATGTCGTTCTCGTGGATAACGGTCGCAGTGACATGATTGCCAGTGAACTACGCGAAATGTTGCGCTGTATCCGCTGTGCGGCTTGTATGAACCACTGCCCTGTCTATGGTGCTGTCGGTGGGCACAGTTATGGTTGGGTCTATCCTGGTCCCATGGGCTCTGTGTTGACACCGCAAATGATCGGTATCGAAAAAGGCGCCATGCTACCTAATGCCTCCACCTTTTGTGGCAAGTGTGAATCGGTTTGCCCTGTCCGCATCCCGCTTCCCAAGTTGATGCGCTATTGGCGCCGTAATGAATTTGAAAAACACCTGACGCCCAAAGCGGCTCGCTGGGGACTCGGTGTGTGGAGTTTCTTTGCTAAACGACCGCTTCTGTACCGCCAGATCAGTAAGTTGAGTAATGCCGCACTGCGAACATTAGGCGGTAAAAAAAGCCCGAATCAATCGCTTGCCACTGGCTGGTGGTTGGACCGAAGGTCGAGACATGCCTGCACCGAGCGGCAAAACCTTTATGCAACAATGGCAAGAAAAGCAGAACAATGGGGTGTCATCATGAGTAAAGCAGAGATTCTCGGACAAATCAGACGCGGTTTAGGTCGCACTGACGCCAGCACTGCCGCTCGTGATGCTGTGGCCGCGCGATTAGCCGCGCATAAGGCGAACTTAATCCCTGCACGCGCTCAGCTTCCCGAAAAGGAGCGCCAGCAGTTGTTTATTGATATGGCCCGCGAAGCCGCAGCGGACGTTATCGAACTGGACAACTTAAAAGCACTACCAAGCGCCATCGCTGAATGGTTGGATCAATACGCTATCACAGAGCTGGTGGCAGCGGTTGATGCTCCACTTGCAGAGATCTGTCAAAAACTGCCTGAAACGCTACACATTAGAACCGGTGTCGCCCAAGCCGGAGACTTGGCCAGTTTAACCACGGCGTTTTTAGGGATAGCCGAGACAGGAACTTTGATGCTCTACTCACGCCCAGATAGCCCAACGACGCTTAACTTTCTTCCCGACAACCATTTGGTGGTGTTAAACCGTCGAGATATTGTCGGCGTCTATGAAGAGGCTTGGGCCAAAATTCGTGAACGCCATCAGGGTAAAATGCCGAGAACCGTGAATATGATCACTGGCCCTTCACGCAGCGCGGATATTGAACAAAAGCTACAGATGGGGGCACATGGCCCCAGACGTTTAGCAATTTTTTTTGATTGGTTAATTCACTTAAGGCTCCCAAGGTTTGGGAGCCTTAGGGTGCTACACAGCCTAGATCTGCTAAAACAACGTGATTTTTACCTTCCAGTTGCGCCTGAGAAAGTGCATCTTCGACAGATGTTTTAAAGGATTTCAGCCGTGATACTGCTTTCACCCGAATAAACACCCACACCGATACAAGCAGTAAACACTCCTGATTCTGACTCTGGATGAATAATGCCCTGATACTCAATACCCCTAAGGATATTTTCAGCCAAAATCATCGCATTTTCGGTCTGGGTGTTAGGCGCAATAATGGCAAACTGACCAGCACTTAAATACGCCACCAAATCAATGGTCCTTCTAATAGTATCACTTAGCACTTTAGCAACCTGTTTCAATGCTTGATCTGCATCCTGACCACCAAACAGATCGACATACTGCTCATACTCATCTAATGCTATGATCATGACTGTCATAGGCTGATGGCTTCGTCCTACTCTGGACCATTCTTGACCATAAACGCGCTCAAAATAGTGCTGATTTGCAACACCCGTTACTAAATCCGTTGTAGCAAGCAACGTTAACTGATTATTAGCTTCTTCAAGCAATCTATTTTTTTCAGTCAGCTGGTCCTCTAATCTCTCAACCCTTTGTGTTAAGTTTTTCACTAAAACACTCGATGAATGACGAATATCCTCTAACTCTTCAAAAGCACTTGAGGCAGGTGGCTTTGCATCCCAATCATTCACAGAAACCCGCTTAAGCCAACCAGAGATCGAATGAAGAGGATTAATAAACCATCGTGTTAACAGCATAGTAGCCAACAGCATCAGCCCCCATAAGAAAAGTGTCAAGATGAGGTTGGTTAACAAAACGCTTCGTGCAGGTGATACAAGATGACTTTCTGGCAAAGCAATTCCAAGTGTTAAGCTTGGGCCATTCGGTAACTGAATGCTTTGCCAATCTACTAAATAGCGCTCATCGTTCACTTGTATCAAGTCAGAGCCCTCATGACCCTGGTCTGTATTCATGACCCTTCCCATAGCCCGAATAACAGGATTACCACTTTCAGCAATTGTCACTCTAAACGTTTGTTCACCACTAAAAAAGAAAGTAGGTTCAGGACTGGAGCTCGCCATCAATTCATGACTAGGATTTTCTGCAATGAATGCGATGCCATTCAAGCGGGACATATGGTTGGCTAAAAACTCATCAACCTGAGACAGGGCAACATCCGCAGTGATCACACCAACCGCTTGCTGCTCCTCATCTCTAATGACTGATGCCATTCCCATACCTAGGGTGTCATAGTGTCCATCGAAATCTTGTATGAGATACCTATAAACGGGGTACCATTGCACGACATCAGTCGCGATAGCTGTTCTAAACCAAGGACGTGTACGTGCATCAAAATGAGCATTACCAAGTGATAACAACTCATTTCTCTGACCTAAATCATCCGCTTGATAAATTTTAATGAGTCTATCATTGGCGAGCGTTGCTTCGATAATACGCACCGTTCTATCGTCACCCATCGGCGGTTGGCTTGCAGCAAAATATTCTCCATTAATCGAGCCAAAGGATAAAAATGTTAGTAGAGGTTGTTGTCTAAGTTGAAGATGAAAACTTTGGAGCATTTGGTCAGGGTTATCCGCATGAATTAAACCTAGACGAAATTGCTCAGCATTGTAGATCAAGATAGTACTGGGAATTAAAAAAAACTCCCTGATTTTTTGATTCAATTGTGCTGACAACTCAACCATCTGAGCATTTTTAAGCTCTTCCGCACTTTGCATTGACGCCTTGTAAGAAAAAAACATTCGAAAGAATAATGATCATTGTAAAAGGGATCATTAAGCTAAGACGCATCACTCCCTTAAATGCCACTTTAGAATCGATAAAAGGTACTGAGTCTTGATGTCCGAGCCTTACGGAACTAGGAAAATACCTTATCAACACAAAGACGAGGATCAAGGTCAAAATAATGCCAGTGGAGCGAATGACTCCTGATCTGAAATCATTGTAGGTGGCTCCAGCAGTGTCCGACAATATCAACTCCCATCGACTGTTGGGTAATTCAATCTCTTTGCTGACATACAACTTACCTAAGCTTCGAGAATGACCATAAATATCAACCGACACCTGTCCCTCATTCTTGCTTCTTAAGATGATGTCAAAATCCAAACCAGGTCTTAACACGCCTGTTTCAATTAAAAAGACTGTTAAGATCTACTGTCATGGTCGCATACCCAACGAATTGCCTCGGAGCGTTTGAATAGCACTTAATTGAAAAGGTGATCTAATGATCACACCGGCACGACCCGTTTGAATGAGTTGAACAGGAGCATCGACCACTGTCATATTAGATGTCAGAGCAAGTTGAATTGCCGCCAGCTGGTCAGGCCTGAACCTATAGTCTAGATTAACAAGTCGCTCATTACCGCGTAAGGGATAAACAAAGTTAACACGATACTCCCTTGATGATGTCACGCTCATGATTAATGGATTTTTTTGAGCGCAATCCTCCGCAAAGCTCTCCAACATTCTTGTACTAATATTGGGGTTATCATTCATGAGCCTAGCGAAAAACTGGTTGACGTTGATGATCGCATTCAAGGTTGTTTCAAGCTGATGTGATGATTCTTCTAAATGCTCTGATAACTGCTTAAGCGTTGCTTTATGATGTCGCTGCCGATCAAAAAACTCGACGAGAGCAGTCAATACCGCCCCTACAAGTAATATTATAAAAACTTGAGCTAGCCGTTTACTCAATTTGATAACCCACCAGTGTTAAACACGCAACCTAGATTTAATCACTTTTAGTTTAGCAGAGCTTTATGCGGTTCAATTGAATTTGCACGTTATTCCCAACGTTGTCTATCAATTTCAACAACCGTCTGACCCACGGGTGCTAAGGCGATCAATGCCAACTTGATATGCTGCAAACCAAAGGGTATACCAATAATCGTAATAAAGCAGAGTAAAGCAGCGGTTAGATGACCTATCGCCAACCAAATACCGGCGAAGATAAACCAAATAATATTCCCAATCAGGCCCAAGCAACCTGTGCCGATATCATTTGCACCTTTAATATCACGACGATTCACCGCTTGCCGTCCAAAAGGCCAAAAAGAAAATAAACCTAAGACAAAACATGAACGGGCCCAAGGAATACCAACAATAGTGATCAGCGCAAGCAGCCCTGCCAACCACCAAGCAACGCCCATCACAAAACCACCAAAAACGATCCAAATGATATTTCCAATAAACCTTAACATGGCGTGTCCTAATTATTTGCTCAATTGCCATAGTTTAATAGGCTTTCGGATCGATCGATATCGTCGGATAAAACTTATTTGTGTTTGTATTGTCTTGAGCAGTAAGCGCGTTGAACATCAGGGCTTCGCAGCTGTAGATGTTTGGTTTTGCGACCAGAAACACGTGATCGCCAGAGATTAAAGCTACTTCGTTTGAGATTTGTTCTCATTAAATGAATCACTTGTGATTCTGTTAGCCCGAATTGCTGATCAATGGCTTCGAAGGGAGTGCGATCCTCCCAAGCCATTTCGATGATTCTGGAAAGCTCGCTAGACAGTACCGACATATAAACCCTTACCTAAGATTAAATTTAACGCTACGCTTTAGGAGAGAAATTGGATTAAATGAACGAACCAATTGTTTTTATCCTGTTGATTTTTAATGAATAAATACAGGATGATGAATTTCAAAAACTCACTAGCATGCACATATACTTCATGCTAGGATGCGCTGCTTTTTTGTGCAACTGTTTAGATGGAATAGTCTCATTATGATGAAGTTGTTAACGCTAATTTTGATCGGCATTTTTTTGAGTGCCTGCAGCTCTGTTCCAAGAACAAAAACCTTTTGGCATAAAGAAGGTGTTAGCCTTCATGATGCCGAAAATGCATTTGCTGAATGCCAATTTAAAGTTGGTATGAATCGTATTGAAGGGGTCGCAGAGCGCAATGACCTCGTCAGAAGTTGTATGACCATGCAAGGCTATCGCTGGGAAAGATATCGAAACTAAACGGCTGCAACCAAGCGCTTGCAACGAAAAAACCTAGCCATCTAAAGCTTTCAAAATGAGAAGCCTAAACGTCCTTGAGCATTTCAAAACCTCAGGATAGCGACAAAAGAAACAGCCAAGCCGAGAAAAATCCAAACAACCTGTTTTCTCATGGCTGTTTCTATTACCTCTGGCGCTACTAAATCTTGGTAGCGTGTTTTCTTTTCGTTTAGCCATAATGTCATTCTTTGCAGAGAGACTTCATAGCGCGCAGAGACGAAATCATTCGAGACAGCATATAGATGACTCATCACAGACCTTATAGGTATCAACAGATCACCAGGCGGTATGTTGGGTAGATTGAACCCTAACATCCGACCAACTAAAAACAGCAGACTTGCCAGCAGCAAAGGAAAAACAGCGCCGAACGCCACTTCATGAGTCAACTCAATTCCAACCGATGCACCTAAAAAAGGTAATCCTAAAAAGGCAAAACCACTTAACAAACTCAGCAGTACGAAACTTCCCCGCTGAGCGAAGTGTATTGAATCCGCTGAGGGGTGTTTGGTTAAACACCCAAGGAACCGAAACATCAACAAGCAAGTTCCGATAGCCGCAATACTTAACAATCCAGGTAGCCACGCCAGAATCCAATGTTGGCTGACGATTTCGATAGTTTCGCGTTTAAACGCTGTTTTTACGAGTAGACCACTGGTAAAGGGTAATCCCATTAAAGAGAACGCTGGAAGCAACACCCACAACCAGGATAAAGTGCGACCGGTATTCATGGGCACACTCAGAAAAAGCGCTCCTTTCGCAAGACCATGATGAAGAGCAAACAAAGCAACCAAAGGGATTAGAATGGGGGCAAGTGACGCTTCCAGTAGCATTAGACCCACCATCATTGTCATCCAACCCATTTGACTGATACTGGAATAGGCCAATACTGTTTTGGCTTTTCGCTGACAAATGCCGATCAAGGCCGCACCTATCGCGGCAACAACTCCTAACACCACGACTAATATACCCAAAGTCGTTAAACTCATTTCGCCCAAGGGTAAAAAGATCAACCAACCCAACAAACCTGCCTTAATCATCACACCGCTGAGCACAGCGCTCGCCGGCACAGGCGCAACGGGATGTGCTAAGGGTAGCCACAGATGCAAGATGGGCAACCCCGCTTTGATCCCAAACCCCAACAAAATCATCATCGATATCAACACGGGAGAGCTTGAATTCGCAATCGCAAGCGGTAGTTGATCCAGAGCAGGATTAACACCTGCAACATACACAGCCGCAAGCAGCCCAACTAAGAGCAAGCCTTCACCCATCATGGCCATGATCAGATAAATGCGACCAGCATAGGTAGCTTCAGAGGAACCTGTATGGACAACTAACCCATAACCCGCGAAGGTCATGAGTGCGAAGAAACTATAAAACGATAAGGCGTCAAAAGAGAGAATTAATCCTAGATTACCGCTCAATGTTAGCAGCCAAAAGAGTGAAAATTGCCATTGTTTGACATCACGCTGTAGATACCCGATGGCATACACTCCAGCCACCCCCCATAGCAGAGTCGCCAGCAGTAAAAAGAGCCTTCGCGTTTCATCTATACCTAGCAACACTCCTGTTAAACCATAAGGTAAAGAGATGACTAGGTTTTCATTCACTAACAAGGCTAAACAAAGCGCGGGTAATACCGCCCAAGGCAGACTGCGGATTAACCCGCTTCGTAGACTTTCAAACAGCGCCATCAGTGCCAACAGCAGTGGCAGTGTGATCGACAAGACTATGAGACTGTTCACAAACCATACTCCTGGTTCGCCATAAAGATTGCCCAACTAAAAGGACTCATCGGCCAACTGGCAAACACACCCAGTAGTAAAATCAATACAGCCGTAACCAGCGGTGGAGCTAACAATAACCAGGAACACTCTACCCTTTTCACAGGTTGAGAACTCAGCCAACGAGGGTGAGGTGCACGAAACCAGATACGATGTAAAATCGGTAAAAAATAGGCTGCATTCAGCAAAGTACTCATCACCAACACAAATAACACCCAGTACATCCCTGACTCAAGCGCACCCAACCCCAAATACCACTTAGAGATAAAGCCTGCTAGGGGCGGCAGTCCAATCATTCCCAGCGCACCCATAGTAAAAGCCATACTGGTCCAGGGCATGCGTTTTGCCACACCGTCTAACTCGTCTATCCGATGAATACCCAAGGTTTCTGCATAATTTCCCGCGCAAAAAAACAGAGTGATTTTCATAATCCCCTGATGCACTAAATGTACAATCGCACCTATGGTTCCGAGTGGGCCAAACAAGGTAATCCCCAAGGTGATGTAAGACACCTGGCTGACAGTAGAGAAGGCTAGACGCCGCTTTAGATCGGTTTGATATAGTGCTCTGATCGAGCCATAGACGATGGTTGCCGATGCTAGAATACTTAACGGGACCAGTACACCCAGCATATAGGCAAACTCTATGCCGAAAATATCATAAACCACCCTGACGATACCAAACACACCGGCTTTTACAACAGCGACAGCATGTAACAACGCACTGACCGGGGCTGGAGCCACCATGGCACTGGGTAACCAGCCATGCAAGGGCACTAATGCGGCTTTGACAGCTAACCCGGCAATCAGTAAGAAAAATATAAATCCTAGCATCGGATATTCTGCAACATCGACTTGCTGAAAATGCCCGCCACTCTCAAAGGGCATTTCGCCATAATTCAGGTACATCATCACCACACCCAACATCAGCAGCGCACCACCGGATAGGGTATAAATTAGATACACTCGCCCTGCTCTCAGAGCTGCTTGAGTGCCTCGATGGACCACCAATGGATAGGCAGAGAGGGTTAACATTTCGTAAAACAGCAAAAAGGTGAAGAGATTACCCGCCAAAGCAATACCTAGCGTACTGGCAACACAAAAACTAAAAAACCCAAAGAAACGACTTCGATTCGGAGAATCCTCTAGATAGCCAATAGCATAAACAGTCGTCAGCAACCATAAAACCGAGGATAGGCCAGCAAACACAATCGATAGCGGATCCGCTTTTAATGAAAACTCGAGACCAGGCGCCACTTCAAAATGCGTTTCATAAAACACACCTTGAAACACTCCCCAAGTCATGATCATCACCAACAGTAACTTGATCACAGCCGCAGAGAGATTGAGAAAACTGCGCAGCTTAAAGCGTTCTTCCGGAATCGTAAAAATAATGAAGGCAACCACCAGTGATGTGGCTAAAACCCATAAAGGTAACAGACTATTCGTGGCCATCTGTCACCACCATTGCAATCGTCATGAGCGATAAGGGGGTACTGGCTAAAAGACCTAAGCCAACGGCCAAGAGAGCTAAAACCATTGGTGCTATCTCCAGTATTTTGGGAACTGGTTTGATTGGCTTAACCGAACACTCTTCAAGAAAAGACCGACTAAAAATACGAAATATATAAGCCGCCGATAATAAGCCACCCAGAATAAGTACTGGAATCCACCACCACTGACCACTGAGTAAACTCGCTTGCAACACATACCATTTAGCCAAAAAGCCGCCACTCGGTGGAAGCCCCATGATGGACACTCCCGCGAATCCAAAACTCAGCAGAGATAACGGCATAGAGCGACTCATCCCCGACAAATCAGCGATGTATTTACTTCCCATTGCAGCCACTAGATTTCCTGCTGCCATAAACAGTGCAGCCTTTGCGAGTGCGTGGCTGATTACCTGAAGTATCACGCCCTGTTTAGCGAGCACTGCCACTTCATGAGAAACACCGATGATTAAAGGAAAGAATAAAAAGAAATACCCTACCTGATTAACGGAAGAATAGGCCACCAGCATTTTTAATTCGGATTGACGACACGCCATCCAACCGCCCCAAACAATCGCTAGTGCACCCAAAATCCCCAGTAACTGCGCCAGCAGCTCACTGCCAATCAGATCGCCCCAATCCAACCAAACTCGCGCAAGACTGTAAAAGGACGCTTTCGTCACTAATGCTGAGAGCAAAGCACTTAACGGGGCATGAGAACTCCCATGCGCAGGGGGTAACCAGGAATGCAGAGGAAAAAGTGCAGCGCGGTAGACCAGTCCAACCGTGATTAGTGCAAATGCCAAGCCTGTCAGGCCAGTCCCTTCAATCTGCTGTTGGAGCGCTGACAGGGAGACAGTGCCATAAACACCCCAGATGATGATCGACCCTATCAAGAAGGACAGTGTTCCGAGCAAGACTGCCTTAAGATAGCGTAAAGCGGATCGGTAGGACTCTGCTTGATCGCCTAAGGCAATCAAACCCACCACACCCAAAGCAACGATTTCCATCGCAACGTAAAGCGTAATCAGATCTCCCGCTGACCACACCAAGGTTAGCCCCAGCAGTATTAACCAAAACCGCCACCAAATACGCTTTTGAAGATCCAGCTGATGCGCAAAATAATGATGGATCTGAAAGGCAGCGAGTAGCGCCATGACCGAGGTGAGGAGTATAAAAAAGGTAAGCTAAACCATCGATGCGAATGGATAACCCTGGAATACCCGCATCATGATACAAGGCCCATTGAAAGACGCCTTTTGCTTCAAGGTGCCAACCCAAGATGATAACCGCAACAGCCTGACACGCTAGCGCAATCCATAAACGGTAACACATCAGCGAGGGTTCTCCGAGTCGACTTTTCCCTCAGAATCGTGTTGATGAAAGCGACTGGTCAATTTATTGCGGATTTGTAACGTTAATATCGTCAGCACCATCGTCACTAAGATCAACATCATAAAGACACTGGTCAGCATCGGTGTGGATTCGACATCTTGAACAAAAGCAGCCAAGAGTAATAGCGCTCCCGTACTCATCACATTAAAGGCGATGATACGTCTTAGAAAATCGCTCTTGATCGCAAAGCCCAAAAAGCCCAAAACTATTAAGACCACCGCAAGTACACTTAAATAATCTTGTAACGTCATGATCAACTCTCTGTCTGGTGAAGCGAACACCAGATAAATCCACTGGTGACAGCCAGACCCATCATCCCTTGGGCCAAGCTACCCAAGGCATACCCAGCAAAACCCATACTGGTACCATGATGGATGCAAATACAAACCAGAGAATGACGGATCTCAGCTTATCCCGACTAAACAAGGCCAATATTGCGCAGGGTATCAGTAGTGACAGTAGCATCAATAACATAGGTTTTGTCGTTCCAATCGATCCGGGGTTACTTAACTCAACGTAATCTCTCAAACATAGAGGTCAGTTGATCAGCGGTTACTGGTTTAGAAAAATGATATCCCTGTCCCATCACACAGCAATTTGCGCTCAAAAACTCCTCTTGATCTCTAGTTTCAATGCCCTCGGCAATCGTTTGAAATCCTAGCGCATCAGACATAGCAATAATCGCTTTACAGATAACCGCGTCATCTTTCGATTCAGGAAGTCCCATCACAAAGGATCTATCTATTTTCAGCACATGGAAGGGAAGTTTTTTTGAGGTACATTAAAGAAGAATAGCCTGTACCAAAATCATCAATTGATAAACGCACTCCTATGGCATGTAATCTATTCATGACAGCCACTAATTTTTCAGTATCTTGCATCGCCAAGCGTTCTGTCAGCTCCAGCTCTAACAGGTGTGCAGGCACTTCTGTCTTCTTGAGCGTACTTGACACAATA
>JAJOJN010000028.1 GCA_021208565.1 Nitrincola sp. | reverse complement strand
GCCCACACGCATTACCTGATTAATTTGTTAAAGAGCGGGCTTGAGTAGCCAATCTCCCCGATGTGTTGGGGCGTTGTCTCAAGCGAGGTGCGTATAGTACAGATCTGATTAGGGGAGGTCAACAGGTATTTTGTAAAAATTTTACCTTACAACTAAAACAGAGCAATTTGCTTTTTCAACGACCTTTGAGGTGACTGAACCTATCAGGATATTCTCAACTTTAGAATGGCTATGACTTGGGAGAACAATAAGGTCAGCGTCTATTTCAGCGGCATATTTCAATATTTCTTTGTGTATCGAACCTTCAGAAGCTCTAATCGTGAACCCTTCAAGCTGAGGTAAAGCTTCATTCACCAACAGCAGCAACTCCTCTTCAAGAACCGCAAGCGCGCTCACCAGATCCTCTGAAGGCATTAAACTACCTAAAAGAGGAACTGGCTTGCCTGGCAGTATCGAAAGAAAGTGCATTTCTACGGATCGATCAGCTAAATACTGCATTGCTTTTTCGACTTCGTTATAAGCCGATTCTCGATCTTGAAGATCGACGGGTAACAACACTTTTAACGAGTCCATCGTAGATTACTCTTTCTTTGTCTACTTATCTGACGACCATCACCGATATTTTACTGTGTTTAACCACATGAGCCGAGTTGGGCCCTAATACATAGTCGGCAAGCTTACGCTTATTGTGGGCTGCCATAACGATTAAATCAGCATTGATATCTTTCGATATATTGATGATAGTTTCCCAAGGGGAGCCGTCAGCTACGATGCGCTGTACCTTGATACCCTCAGGTACATTCTCCTTTACAAATTTCTTCAACTCCTCTTTCAAAGCAGTATGTGCTTTTGTTGAGAAGTCTTTGGGGAAAAATGAACCTACCATCGGCATTGAGAAATCTGGTAATACTGTCAAAACGTGCAATGACGCATTGTAAGTTTTGCAGAAGTTCAGTGCGACTGGCAAAGCCCTTTTCCAAGAGTTGGGCTCGCTCAAGACGATCGGCATTAGTATTTTGTTATACATATCATTACTCCTATGCCGCTGCCGTCTGCAAGTTTTCTTGCTTAGTACGGCGACGTTTTTGCATCAGATACACTACACCAAAGAGCATGAAACCTGGAATCCACATCCACTCTTTTGCCCAACGATCGACCGGCGCACTGACTTCAATAATTTCCTGATCAAAGTCGAAACCGAGATCAGAGGCAAGGCTACCAAAAGCAACCATATCGACAAACGCACGATCACCGTCAATGTAAAGCTCAAGACCGAGATTTTCCATTCTCTCCTCAGCTGTACTACCTGAAGGAACAGGAACAAGCCTGAAGGTTGTCATTGGATCACCAAAATCGTCTTCACCCGCAATTTGAACCCTCAAGTAGCTACCATCCTCAACACTTCCCAAAGCTTCGCTGAACTGAGCTGGCGGTACCAGTTGATATGGATCATGAATCTTATCCATCCAATAGCCGGGACGGAAAAGAGTAAATGCGATTAGCAAAAGCAGAATAGTTTCATACCAACGATTTCGCGTTAGCATATAGCCTTGTGTTGCTGCGGCAAAAATCAACATGGCTATGGTTGCAACAATAAACACCATAATACCCTGTATGAAGCTGACATTTATGAGCAGCAAATCGGTATTAAAGATAAACAGGAAGGGAAGTGCCGCTGTTCTCAAACTATAGTAAAACGCCTGAAAACCTGTCCTCAGCGGGTCCCCACCCGATACAGCCGCGGCTGCGAAGGAAGCTAAACCAACAGGAGGCGTCACATCGGCCATTATTCCGAAATAGAATACAAAGAGATGAACAGCAATCAGTGGCACCAAAAGACCGTTCTGCTGACCAAGCATTACTACAACAGGAGCCATAAGCGCTGACACTACAATATAGTTTGCTGTAGTTGGTAAGCCCATGCCCAAAACAAGACTCAAAAGGGCGGTCAGCAACAGTATTAACATTAGGTTACCCATTGCCAAAACTTCGACAACGTCAGCAAGCACCAATCCAACCCCTGTTTGTGATACCGCACCCACAACAATGCCTGCAGTAGCCGTGGCAATACCGATACCGATCATGTTACGAGCACCGGTAACTAAACCATTCCAAAGATCGTATATCCCTTCTTTTACATCAGCACCAAACTGACTACGCCCTCTGAAGAACGCAATAATGGGTCGCTGTGTCAGCATGATAAATATCATAAAGACAGTAGCCCAGAAGGCTGACAAGCCAGGTGATAAACGCTCAACCATTAAACACCACACCAACACGATCACGGGTAGAATGTAGTGAAGACCAACCATGACAGTAGGGCGCGTTTGGGGAAGTTTAATCACATCCGAATTGGGATCATCAAGTTCAAGTTCAGGATAGTTTGATCCAACTTTTAGCAAAGCCACATACACGATAGCTAGAGCGATGGATACGACCCAAGGTGTCGCATCACCTAAAATGGGTTTTAGCCAGCCAAGCCCATAGTAAACTGCAAACGACAACACCATTAATAAGATAATACCGGTCATAAAGCCGATCACCTTATTCAGTAAAGGGCGAACCGGATTACTTGAAGGCAATCCCTTCATGTTTGCCTTTAGTGCTTCAAGGTGAACAATATAAATCAATGCAATGTAAGAAATGACCGCCGGCAGAAAGGCATGTTTGATAACCTCAACGTACGGAATACCAACATACTCTACCATTAAGAAGGCAGCAGCCCCCATTACAGGTGGCATTATCTGGCCATTTACTGAAGAAGAAACCTCAACCGCACCCGCTTTTTCAGAACTAAACCCAACACGTTTCATCATTGGGATAGTAAAAGTACCTGTTGTTACCGTGTTCGCAATTGAAGACCCTGAGATCAAACCTGTCATACCTGATGCGACGACAGCAGCCTTTGCCGGCCCGCCACGCATGTGACCTAACATAGAAAAGGCCACTTTGATAAAGTAATTGCCTGCACCGGCCTTATCGAGCAAAGCTCCAAATAACACAAACAGGAACACAAAACTGGTTGAAACACCCAGTGCGATACCAAAAAACACCCTGAGATGTTAGCCACTGGTGATTGATGAGACCATTAACACTCACACCTCTGTGTGCGAGCAAGCCTGGCATATGAGGCCCAAGCAAACTGTAAGCGATAAAAATTGACGCAATGATGACTAATGGTGGCCCTAGTGCACGCCGAGCTGCTTCAAGAAGTAAAATCAGACCTAAGACACCAATAATGACGTCCTGCCTAATGGGAGCACCTGGGCGCTGTGCTAGCTCTGCAAAGAAAAAATACAAATAGGAAGCACATATTGCCGCCGCGACTGCCAGTATCCAGTCTGGAATTGGAATTCTATTTCTAGGTGAGCGCTTAAATGCAGGGTAAGCCATGAATGCTAGAACGACTGCAAATGTTAGATGTATTGAGCGTGCTTCGGCAGCATTGAAAACACCAAACCCGAAAATAAAAGGTAAGGGCGATGCGATCCATAACTGAAACAAGGACCAAGCAGCTGCAATCGTAACAAGTAGTTTTCCTTGAAAACCAATGGTGCTCTCGCGCCAGTATCGGATGCCGCGACCATTTCATCAAGATCAACAGTTGATGTGGCTGGTTTTTGTGTGTCTGTAGTCATCAGCTTAGCCTGTGAAATTAGAACGTTATTATAATTAGTATATCCCTGTTGGATTTTCGCGATTGCAATCCATAAACAAAAAATGCGCGACGGCTAAGACGCGCATTTTCTTTAGTTCATCACAGAGAGTTACTCTTGGATCCAACCACGCTCAACGTAATAACGCTTAGCGCCAGGATGCAATGGAGCCGTCAGACCGTCAGAAATCATGCTTTCTTCGGTCAGGTTAGCAAACGCTGGGTGTAAACGCTTGAAACGGTCAAAGTTGTCAAAAACCGCTTTTACCGTATGGTAAACCGTATCTTCATCCACACCAGCATGGCTCACGAAGGTTGCGGCAACACCAAAGGTCGGCACATCTTCGTCATTACCACGATAGAGTCCACCTGGGATAATTGAATGAGTATAGTAAGAGTAGGTTTCCACAAGTTGATCGATCTCAGGACCTGTCACCGGTACCAATCTAGCGTCGATCGTCGTAGTGGCTTCTTGAATAGATCCGTTTGGATGACCAACCACATAAATCATGGCATCGATATTGTTATCAGACAGAGCCGCTGCTTGTTCAGCTGCATCTAATTGTGAAGCAAGTGCAAAGTCGTTAACTGTCCAACCCAAGGCATTCATTACCACATCCATGGTGTTGCGCTGACCAGAACCAGGGTTACCGATATTGACACGCTTACCTTTAAGATCAGCAAACTCTGTAATACCTGCATTAGCACGAGCAACTACTGTTAAAGGCTCACCATGCATAGTGAAGAGTGAACGCATCTCACCCCAGGCACCATCTTCTTCGAAGTTACCAACACCATTGAAAGCGCGGTAATGAACGTCAGACTGGACAACCCCCATGTCCAACTCACCACTTTTCATACCATTAACGTTAGCGACAGAGCCACCAGTTGAGGGCGCATTACAACGTACCCCGTGCTCATCACTATTGCGGTTTACCATACGACATACAGACTGACCTACCACAAAGTAAACACCCGTCTGTCCACCGGTACCAATTGTGATAAATTTCTGATCTGCAACAGCTTGAGTAGAAAAAGCAGACGCGCCTAAAATCAGGCCTGATACAGCTGCTGCGAGCGAGAGACGTTTCATATAACTTACCTCATAGATTTATAGTTTTTTTACTTCTTAGCTTGGTCAACAGCACCTTATGAGTCTTGCTGCAACCAGTTGACTGCAAGAGTCGATCTCTTAGACATAGAGATATTACTAAAGTCTAAAAATAGACTACTAATGTCAATTTTTCAATATTTTATGTTAACTTGCGCTGAACAGTTCCTAATGAGTATTTCTCAACAAGATGACTTAAAACAAGCATCGCAACAGCTTTCAACTTAATCAGTCTGTCTTTACTATTGATAGCGCCGATTCGTAATGGGAGTCTTAAACAATGTACGCCTTACCCTCGCTCGACCCTATTCGCTCGATATCGAGCGTTGCCGTTTTGACCAGTGGCGGTGATGCGCCAGGCATGAATGCGGCAATACGAGGAGTCGTTCGATCTGCACTCAACCAAAACATCGCTGTTTTTGGCGTCAACAGAGGATTCAGTGGGCTACTTCAAGACGATATCCACCTTCTAAACTCTGGGTCTGTCTCTAACATTGTTCAACGAGGTGGCACCTTTCTCAAAAGTGCCAGATGTCCAGAGTTTCACCAATCCAACAATCGCTTTTTAGCCGCCAAGAATCTTAAGAAGAGGGGTATTGAGGCTCTGATTGTCATCGGTGGTGATGGCTCTTTGACAGGTGCGCATTTATTTGAAGAAGAAACAGGCATTCCCGTCATTGGCCTTCCAGGCACCATCGATAATGATATCTTCGGCACTGAAGATACGATTGGTTTTGATACCGCTATGAATACGGCTCTTGACGCTATAGACCGCATTCGAGACACAGCAGATTCACATGAACGGCACTTTTTGGTCGAAGTCATGGGAAGAAACTCCGGCTTCTTAGCCACACATGTAGGAATCGCCGCCGGTGCTGAAATGATTTTGGTACCAGAATATGCCATTAATATCGAAGAAGTCGCACTTCAGTTAGCCACAAGCCATAAATCAGGCAAAGGCTCTAGCGGCATTATTGTAGTAGCAGAGGGCGACGAACCTAATTTAACCCAAGGAATCGCTAAACAACTTCAACAGCACGGATTAACACCCCATGTATCGATTTTAGGTCATATCCAGCGCGGAGGTCGCCCTAGCGGTCATGATCGAGTTCTAGCATCCTGTCTAGGTTCTATCTCGATTGATTACTTACTAGCAGGTTACAGTGACATCATGGTGGGCGTCAGCGAGGGTGCTGTAGTGGATATCCCCTTAGATGATTTGATTCGCTATCGTAAGGGGCTTGATCCAGAGCTTTTAAAGATTGCACTACAACTACACAAGTAATGCGTTTAACCACGATGATCTGAGACAAAAGGATTGTGTCGACGCTCGTAACCAAAAGTCGACTCCGGGCCATGACCAGGCACAAAGGTCACATCATCCCCTAAAGTGAAAAGTTTATTGCGAATCGAATTGATTAAGTCGCTGTGATTTCCTTTAGGGAAATCTGTTCTGCCAATGGAGCCATTAAACAACACGTCACCCACTTGAGCAAATCCAGAGGCCGCATGGTAAAACACAACATGCCCCGGAGTATGTCCGGGACAATGAAGCACTTCTAGCGTTTCGTTACCCAGTGTTACTTGGTCGCCATCCTTCAACCAACGTGTAGGAGTGAAGCTTTTTACTGAATGAAAGCCAAATATTCGGCTTTGCTGAGCGAGACCCTCAATCCAAAATTGGTCATCAATATGAGGCCCCTCAATCGGCAAACCCATTTTTTCTGACAATTCAGCGGTAGCACCCACATGATCAATGTGACCATGTGTCAGAAAGATAGCGGTCAAGTTAATCGTTTCTTTTTCTACCACCGCCAAAATCTTATCCAAATCGCCTCCTGGATCGATGACTGCACCCTGTCGAGTCTCATCACACCAAATAAGCGTTGCGTTTTGCTGAAAGGGGGTCACTGGGATAACTCGGTACTTAAGCACGTATTACACTCTCTTTTACTGACTTAATTCATAACCAAAAATGCTTTGAAAATAGCATACTAAATATAAAGTTAAATAATCACACCTAATCATAGAGTCTAAAGCAGTCTCTACCCGCTGACTTCGCTTGATAGAGGGCTTTATCAGCATGATTGATTAATAGCTCAGCTGAATCTGATACTCCTTTCTGAAAGCAGGAAATACCAATACTCACTGAAAATTTTATTTCCGGGTATTCTGGAAAAACAATTTTTCTACTCTCGACCAAGATCATTTTCGCCATCTCTATCGCGTTTGAAATATTAGACTCGGGCAACACCAACACAAACTCTTCTCCACCAAAGCGAGCCGCGAGCTCACCTGGGCGCTGTGTGAACCTTTGCAGCACTTCTGCTAATAGCTTTAACCCTTGATCTCCAACTTGATGACCATATTCATCATTTAGTTTTTTGAAATGATCAATATCAATCATGAGAATTGACAGGGGATGATGATATCGCTTCGAACGCTTCACTTCAGAGTTTAACTTTGTATCTAACATGCGCCGGTTTGCTAGCCCTGTTAGTCCATCAATTTGCGATAAACGCTCAAGATCACTATTCACAGCTTGCAAACGATGCGTTAGCTCAGAATACTCTTCTATTGAATGTCTAATTAAATCAAGCTCTTTGAAGTACATCTTTGGCAGCTTGACTGTCGTATCACCTTGATTTTCTATGGACCTTAAGCCAAGAACCAACTGCTGAACAGGACGTAAGATAAGCTTATGAAAGGTTATTAAGATCATTAAAGAGAAGAAAACTAAAATGGCGATAAGTATCGAAAAATAGAAGCTGACTAAGGTTGCATCCTTTCCTACCTCATCACTAATTTGACGTGTTCTAAGGACAGCATCGGTTGTCAGATAATTAGCTAACCCAGCGATTCGCTGATGAGCATCTATGACCAGCATATCCAACTGTTCATTAAGATCGATTATAAACCTGACTCGATACTGAACCTCTGAATAATCGTCTTCACTTAAATTTACTGAAAGCTGATTAAGTGGTGGCTGCATAATATCTTCTCTAATGTTTTTAACCGAAATAGAGGAGAACACGCCTCGTACAAAAGCAAGCTCAGCATCAGATTGATCAACAATGTCTAGAATTTCTTCCAATAACGCTCTTTGGGTGTGCCTAATGTATAGAAGCTCTTGAATATCAAACATGATGTTGTTTGCTTCAGAGATCAAATAGTCGTCATCATCGAGCATAAAACTGTGAACCAGCACCTGAAGCAGTAAGCGATAGCTTCTTTCCTCAGCCGCATTTTGTACGCGATAAGCCGCATCAAGATAACGATGTATCTGTTCTACTTTTAATGCACCTTGATGTGTCCTAACCAGCTCGGGCAAATAATGATTCACCGTTTTACCCGCGTTATCGGAAATTCCTTTTAATAAACTAGAAGTAAGTAGCAGGGCAATTGTAAACACACATAGAATGCTCAGCACCGCAATTACGAGTGTTATTGACATTTTGAGCTGCGAGCGGCGCATCTATCAATGCTCAATAAATACTGAAAGGAACATATTTACGATTAATTCTGTCGTAAGCGCCAGATAATCGTAACTGAAGGATGGCTTGATTGAACTCTTCAACTAAAGATTCGTTTCCTAATTGCACTGCAATTCGCGCTTCGGCCACGAGAATCGGATCAATAATAGGCTCACCTATAAAATCAAAGGCAAACCCTTCTGGAGAGGTTAAAAAACCTAAGCTATTAATACTATCAGTCAGAACAAGGTCTACCTGACCTAACTTTAGAAGCTCAAAGGATTCATCTAAGTTATCTGTCAGCACTATGTCTGAGTTAGGGTAGTTTTGGTTAAGGAAAGTCGCCTGGATTGAGTCAAGGCCTGCTGATAAACGTTTACTTTCTAGGGCTTCAGGCGCTATGGAGATAAATCGACGCGGATCACCCACAAAAGTCGTTTGACTGCGATAATAGTGATTAGAAAAGAGTGCTCTTCTTGCACGCTCTTCTGTTTTGGCCATGCTCGCGATGATGGCATCAAAGTCTCCCGCCTCTAATCCATCGAGTAGATCTGACCAAGCAATGGTTACGATGGTACATTCTCGCTGCATCACTTCACACAAAGCTTGAGCAATATCGACATCAAAACCTGTCAATTCACCGGCTTCGTTGAAGTAACTAAACGGAGGATAAACACCCTCCGTAGCGATAATCAGTGGTGACGCATAGATCCTAGAGATACTAAATAGGAGAATGATTACAGTCATGGTCAGCTTGAGCTTACTAAACATAAATCCACCCCCATTTTTTATCTAAAGAAAATCTTATGCTGGATTCAGAGCCTCATTTCAATACCGCGCGCTTGCATGTAACGCTTAGCTTCTGGAATGGTATATTCATTAAAATGAAAAATAGACGCAGCGAGAACCGCATCGGCTTTGCCTTCTAGAACACCATCAACCAGATGATCTAAATTACCCACACCACCTGAAGCGATTACAGGTACTTTTACCGCCTCACTGATCGCACGCGTAACACCTAGATCAAATCCCGACTTCATACCATCCTGATCCATTGAGGTCAGTAGAATTTCACCCGCCCCGAGGGCTACCATTTTTTCAGCCCATTCAACCGCATCCAGACCAGTAGGCTTGCGACCACCGTGGGTAAAGATTTCCCAGCGATCAGTTTCGCCTGGCTGAGAAACCTTTTTAGCATCAATCGCCACAACGATACATTGCGAACCAAAACGTTCTGCCGCCTGCTGAACAAACTCAGGATTGAAAACCGCGGCTGTGTTGATCGATACTTTGTCCGCACCCGCATTGAGCATTCGACGAATATCATCACAGGTACGGATTCCACCACCCACTGTTAAGGGAATAAACACTTCTGAGGCCATACGTTCAACCGTATGTACCGTGGTTTCTCTACCTTCATGACTCGCGGTAATATCTAAAAAAGTAATTTCATCCGCACCTTGCTGTTCGTAACGACGCGCTATCTCTACCGGGTCTCCAGCATCGCGAATATCAAGAAATTTAACACCTTTAACGACACGACCGTTCTCAACATCTAAACAAGGAATGATGCGTTTTGCTAAACCCATGAGTAATCCTCAAACTTTACAAAGTTGATCGCTCAGGGCTTGAGCTTCGGCAACATCTAGGGTGCCTTCATAAATGGCTCTTCCCGTAATAGCACCGAGTATGCCTTTATCAGCCACTGCAGCTAAACGACGGATATCTTCAATATCCGTGACACCGCCTGAAGCGATCACTGGAATACCTGCATCTTGCGCCAGTGCAACCGTGGCTTCAACATTGACCCCTTGCATCATTCCATCACGACTGATGTCAGTATAGACGATAGATGAGACACCATCATTACGGAAGCGAATGGCCAAATCCGTTGCTTTAACGCTCGACACTTCGGCCCAACCATCTGTCGCCACAAAACCATCTTGTGCATCTAAGCCAACAATAATATGACCTGGGAAACGCTGACACATGTCAGTAACAAATTCTGGCTCTTTAACCGCCTTGGTGCCGATAATCACATAGTCAACACCAGCACTTAGATAAGCTTCAATGATCTCAGCCGAACGAATTCCGCCACCGATCTGAATGGGCAGGTCAGGAAAAGCTTGCGCGATCGCTTTAACAATCTCTCCATTAACAGGCTCACCTGCAAATGCTCCGTTCAAATCGACAAGATGCAAACGACGACAGCCTGCTTCCACCCACTTTGCAGCCATCTCTACAGGATGATCGGAGAAGATAGTGGAGTCTTCCATTCTTCCTTGGCGTAAGCGCACACATTTGCCATCTTTTAAGTCAATTGCAGGAATAATTAGCATATTAATTTCCAATTCATCAATTTGTAGATCATGGGATGCAGATTAGAAAGCGCCATCCCAGTTCAGAAAGTTTTGTAACAATTTGAGTCCAGCTTGCTGACTTTTTTCAGGATGAAATTGCACGGCAAATACATTTTTATGGGCTAAAGCCACATCGAAGGGCAATCCATATTCACAGGTTCCAGCCACCAATTCCTGTTGAGCTAGTTTGACATAGTAGCTGTGCACAAAATAAAAGCGACTTAGATCTTCTATATCATGCCATAACGGGTGATCAAGCGACTGTTTCACTTGGTTCCAACCCATATGCGGCACCTTCAGATCAACACCCGATTCATCCTTAAGATGATTGCCGAAAAAATTAACCTGACCTTGGAACTGACCTAAGCAATCCACGCCACCGTTTTCTTCAGAGAAATCCATCAAGGCTTGGAAGCCGACACAGATTCCCAAAAAAGGCTTACCCGAGGCGATTGCTTCAGCAACTTCTGCATCGACACCTAAACGGCGAATTTCGGCCATACAGTCTCTGATGGCACCAACACCTGGAAGCAATACACGATCAGCATTGCGGACTTGTTGAGGATCAGCGGTAACCAACACTTTCATACCAGGTTGAACGTGCTCTAGGGCCTTAGCTACCGAATGCAGATTACCCATGCCGTAATCGATTACAGCGATACTGCTCATGCTTATAGACATCCTTTAGTTGACGGCATCATTCCTTTGGCGCGTGGATCCTCTTCTAACGCCATGCGTAAGGCGCGCCCAAAGGCTTTAAAAATCGTTTCTGCTTGGTGATGGCTATTTTTACCACGCAAATTGTCAATATGCAGCGTGACTTTTGCATGGTTAACAAATCCATGGAAAAACTCGCTGAACAAATCAACATCAAAACTACCGATACGACCACGCGTAAACTCAACATTCATTTCTAAACCTGGGCGACCAGAAAAGTCGATAACCACACGCGATAGTGCTTCGTCTAACGGCACGTAAGCATGACCATAACGACGAATGCCCGTTTTATCACCAACCGCTTGAGCAAACGCCTGACCCAGCGTAATGCCAATATCCTCTACCGTGTGATGATCATCGATGTGAAGATCGCCTATGGCATTCACTTCGATATCAATCAAACCATGACGGGCAATCTGGTCCATCATATGATCAAGGAAAGGGACGCCTGTATCAGATTCAAACTGACCCGTTCCATCCAAATTGATGGCAACCGTGATTTGTGTTTCCAGAGTGTTTCGAGTAACTCTGGCAATGCGCTGCGACATGACTTTCTCCGCAAATAATTCAGTAAATCCTGCTATTATACGGTATAGATGCCGACAACGGCAGGTCAGACGCGATTCTATCGATTGAAATTCGCTGCCAAGCCTATTTCTATTATTAATTAGACACAGAAGAGAGACACGGATGAAAGGTCTAATCAAAATCACAGCTGCTGTATTGGGTTTGTTAATATTGCTAATTGGTATAGGTATTTTTTACATTACCTCAGTAATGGATCCTAATGATTACAAGCCTCGGATCGAACAATTGGCATTAGAGCAAGCTGGCATTCAACTCAATATCGAGGGAGATATTAGTTGGTCGCTCTATCCTTGGATAGGAATGGAAACCGGGGTGATTCGAGTCTCTTTCCCTAACCAGCCCGAACTCGCGCGTATAGACTCTGCTCAGGTATCACTGCAATTGATGCCTTTATTTTCCGGCCGCGTTGAGATGAGCGATATCATCCTAGATGGCCTTGCACTGAGCCTAGTTAAAGATGCTACCGGTAATGTAAATTGGCAGTCGACGGAATCCACGCAAGCAACTGCCTCATCCGCACAAGAAAGTGATGCAGATATTGGTTCAGGTAGATCTACTGAAGCTATCTCAATCCCCGATCTGGATATCGCGTCGATTAATATCCGTAATGGCCGAGTCGAATACACTGATCTGTCCGCAAATAGCCGCATTGAATTAAGCGATATAGTCTTAACAACAGGTCGCGTAGCCCTCGGTGAAGTATTACCGATCAATCTTGGATTTAATTATCGTCAGTTTGACGGTGCTGTTGCTAATCTTGAAGCACGTACTCAACTCAATACACAACTTGCCGTAACTAGTGATTTTCAACAGATTAACTTAAACGATCTTAACCTCACCAGCCATGTTAGTGGAGCAGCACTGCCTAACCACTTCCCTGAAATCAAACTAACGGGGCAAGTGCAGATGGATCTTACCAATGAGCAAGTCGTTGCGGATTCGCTTAATCTCATCATGGGTGCTCTCAATGCAACAGGCTCTCTTCAGCTGAACGATTTTGAATCACTCAATATCGCGGCAACCTGAATCTCGCTCGCTTCAACCTAGTTGCTCTGATGAATCAACTGGAGCAGCCTTTACCAAAACTGACCGACGAAACAGCACTCACTGCCATTTCGCTAGAGACGCGTTTATGGGGGATTTACAAAAGCTACAGTTCAATCCTCTCTCACTCACCCTTGACGGAACGCCTCTTGTGGGCAATGCAGCTGTCTCTCTCGACTCAGGTCATATTTCGTTAGTCTTGAAGGGAGGTCGCTTAAATGTTGATGGTTATTTACCGCGCGAGGAAACAGCAAGCGCTTCAGGCTCTTCGAGCGCCAGCACGTCTAGCAGTGGCTCAGGATGGCCAACTGACGAAGTCATCCCACTGGAAACACTCAGAGGGTTAAATCTTTCAGTGACATTAGATTTGGACGAAATGACCTTTTCTGGGCACACGCTCGGAAAGCCCGGTTTAACTCTTTCGGCTCAAAATGGCATCGTCAATCTTGAGCGCTTAGATACTCAAATCTATGCCGGAAATGTTAAGGTATCAGGCCGTATTGACGCCCGCAGCGACAAGGCTAGTACTCAACTCAATGCACAAATCCATTCGATTCAGCTTGGACAAGTGTTAAAAGAGATGGCAGATAGCGATCTCTTTAGTGGATTATTGAGTGCGAATCTAGATATCACCACGGCTGGCCAATCCGTTCACTCGATGATTAATCATTTGAATGGACAAGCCAACATTCAAATGAAAGAGGGCGTATTACAAGGCATTAATATGGCACAAGCGGTATGTCAGGGCATACAGACGGTGACGGCGCTTGGCATCAACCCTCAACAGGTCGATAGGTCGACACCCTTTGCCGATCTATCCGGAAACTTTACCCTGCGTAATGGTGTTGTGAGTAATAATGATCTAACGGCCATGCTGGATGCCATGAGACTAAGAGCACAAGGACAAATCAATTTGCCCGCAAAATCTCTCGATTATCGACTTGGGTTTACCATCATGGAGAATCTATTCCAACAAACTTGTTCAGTTAATAATCGTCTAGAAGGACTCGAGTTACCCATTCTATGTGCAGGACAATTCGACACCCCTCCCGCACAGATGTGCCGCCCCGATACCAGTGTATTTACGCAGCTATTACGCCGTGAAGTACAACGAGAAGTCCAACGGCAGGTTGAAGAACGTATTGGTGGAAGCGTCGAAGAGCAGATACGTGAGCGTATCGGCGGTGAAGACGGCGCCAGAAGCTTAATCAGAGGTTTGTTACGTTAATGATCGCTATAAACGCCCAAGCTAAGCTATCCACACCGACTTACTGCCGTGGTTTGATGAGCATGGGCGTCATGACCTCCCTTGGCAGATAGATAAATCTCCCTATCCAGTATGGATTTCGGAGATTATGCTGCAACAGACACAAGTGAGCACGGTGATTCCCTACTATGAAAGGTTTCTAAACACCTTTCCGAGTGTTACTGACCTCGCGGCAGCACCGCTTGATGATGTTTTGCACCTTTGGACAGGCTAGGTTACTACGCTAGAGCGCGCAATCTTCACCAAGCGCGAAACAAGTCGTCGATCGTTATCAGGGAATTTTCCAGATAGCTTAGATGAACTGCAAACACTGCCAGGGATTGGTCGTTCGACAGCAGCAGCTATCCTTTCAATCTGCCATCAACAGCCTACCGCCATTTTAGATGGTAATGTAAAAAGGGTGTTGGCTCGATACCATGCTATTGAACACTGGACAGGCGATACCAAGCTTCAACAACAGCTCTGGGCGCTTGCGCAATATCATACGCCAGACAAGCGCGCAGGTGATTATACTCAGGCCATTATGGATCTTGGTGCAACCATCTGTCGTCGTCGCAAACCTTCTTGCTTGCTCTGCCCAATAGAAGAGAACTGTCAGGCCGCGGCAAAGGGTTTGACAGAAAAGCTCCCCATCGCCAAACCGAAAAAAAATATCCCACTTAAGCAAGTGACCCTGACTTTGATTCGCAACTCAAAAGGCGAGATTTTCTTACAAAAACGGCCACCCAGTGGTGTTTGGGGAGGTCTTTGGAGCCTACCCGAAAAACAGTCCATCGCATCTGAACTAGCAGACTTAGCTAAACAGCCCTGCGACACACTCGAGACGATTCTCCATACGTTCAGTCACTTTAGGCTGGAGATTACTCCCGAAGTTTATCAACTCGATACCACAAAGGCGCAAACACTCTTTGCGGTCATGGAAGCGAGTGAATCCGTCTGGTATAACATTAATCAACCAGCGCAAACACTCGGCCTTGCCGCCCCCATAAAAAAACTTTTACAACAATACGCTAACACAGTTCATTTATAACCGATTAGGAGCCAAGATGACCCGCACTGTATTCTGTCAGAAGTATCAAGAAACACTCGAAGGGCTAGATAAACCTCCTTATCCAGGCCCGCTGGGACAAAAGATATATGACTCAGTCTCAAAAAAAAGCTTGGCAGGAATGGACTGATCATCAAACGATGCTGATTAATGAGAAACATCTAAACATGATGGACCCAGCCAGCCGTAAGTTTTTGCAAGAACAGATGCAGAAATTCTTATCCAACGAATCCTTCGAACAAGCAGAAGGCTATGTTCCACCCTCGGAAAAATAATTAAAAAAAGCCCGAACATCACTACAATGTTCGGGCTTCTCTACAAAATAGCTACTCTCCGTCAGGTAAAGGACGTCGCCTTTTCTCTTCGGCCCGCCGCATTAAATACCATGCGATAAATGCTACTAGCGACACAGCTAGAATAATTAATGTGGCAAGAGCGTTGATCTTAGGCGAAACACCTAGCCTAACCGATGAAAAAACCACCATCGGCAAGGTGGAAGCGCCTGGACCCGATACGAAGCTGGCGATAACCAAGTCATCCAATGAAAGGGTAAATGCCAACAACCAGCCAGCAATCAGCGCGGGTGTAATCACAGGAATGGTGATCAGGAAAAAAGGTTTTAAAGGGGGTCGCCCCTAAATCCATTGCCGCTTCTTCAATCGATAGATCTAACTCACGCAATCTTGAAGAGACCACCACGGCCACATAGGCACTACAAAAAGTTGTATGAGCTATCCAGATAGTGACCATACCACGATCAGCAGGCCACCCGATGATCTGCGCCATATGTACAAACAATAAGAGCAAGGACAACCCCGTAATTACCTCTGGCATTACAAGTGGTGCAGTAATCATGCTTGAAAGCATTGTCCTTCCGCGAAAGCGACGAAAGCGTGTCATCACAAAAGCGGCCAGCGTTCCGATACACACTGCCATGGTGGCGGAGTAAAAAGCGATACGCAAACTCATCCACACGGCCGACAACAGTTGCTGATCTTTAAGAAGTTCAAAATACCAACGCGTTGAAAAACCACCCCATACGGTGACAAGTCGTGATGCGTTAAATGAGTAGATGATTAAGATCACCATCGGGATGTAGAGGAACAATAGCCCCAGAACCAGCATCACCGTAGAAAAACTGACATTACGTAATTTACCCATTCTTTTCCAACTCCTTTTGTTGAGCTCGGTGGAAGAGAATAATAGGGATGATCAACAATCCCAACATCACCACGGCTAATGCAGACGCGACAGGCCAATCACGATTATTAAAGAACTCTTCCCAGAGCACCTTACCGATCATTAACGTATTAGGCCCACCTAAAAGCTCTGGTATCACGAACTCGCCCACCGCTGGAATGAATACCAGCATCGACCCAGCGATAATACCGCCCTTAGAGAGAGGCAGAGTAATTTTCCA
>JAJOJN010000082.1 GCA_021208565.1 Nitrincola sp. | reverse complement strand
TGAATTTATGCTTCAGATATTGCTATCGATATATTGCAAGACTATGGATTCGGAGTACCTTAAGTGGAATTCCAAGCACTCGAAATCTCTTTCCGACTCGCGCTCTTCACCAGCGTATTTCTTTTGCGATTGGTATTGTTATTGGAAGATTTCTAGCTTGGAGTCGAAAGCCATGGACACCTATTCTTCAAGCATCATATTTTTGCCTCTGGTGTTACCGCCGACCGTTTTAGGCTATTATTTTTTAGTGGCATTTTCAGGTCAGGCACCCCTTGGAGGCTTATGGGAGTTTCTGTTTGGTAGAACACTCAACTTTAGCTTTGAAGGTTTATTGATTGCCTCAGTGATCGCCAACTTACCCTTACTGTTCAACCCATTCAATATGCCTTCAGCGCTATCGATCGTGATCTACGTGATGCTTCACGAGCATGCGGTTTAACTGCTTGGCAAACTTTTTTTTAAAATTGAACTACCCCTTATTTGGCAAGGAATGGCCGGCGCTTTTGTCTTAACCTTTGCTCACACTCTAGGTGAATTTGGTGTTGTGTTAATGGTCGGTGGAAACCTTTCTGGTGAAACAAGAACGCTGTCTATTGCTATTTATGATCAAGTGCAGTCATTTAACTTTGAGGCAGCCGGACAGATGGCATTGGTACTTCTAGCATTAGCCTTTGTGAGCCTACTATTGCTACAGACTCTAGGCCAATTTAAGCAAAGGAGAAAACCCTGATGTCTATACAAGGACTTGAATTTAGTATCGAGTCTCTGGGTGATATCCCTTTAAATGCCACCATGAACATTCAGCCGGGAGAACTCGTCGCATTGCTGGGACCCTCTGGAAGCGGCAAAACAACCTTACTAAGAAGTTTAGCTGGTCTTTACAATCAAATTAACGGGAATATTTACTCTGGTGAATACTGCTGGCTAGATAGTGAAAAGAATATTTGCCTCAAACCTGAAAAACGCTCTTTAGGCATGGTTTTTCAAAGCTACGCCCTCTTTCCTCACTTGACCGCGATTGAAAATGTAATGTTGCCACTACTCAATCGTCTGTCAAAGGCAAACGCAACAGAGAAAGCATTAAAATGGTTGGAACGGGTAAACCTAGCTGGATTGGAGAAACGAAAACCTCATGAGCTTTCTGGCGGGCAACGTCAACGAGTTGCTCTAGCAAGAGCATTGGTTGCCGATCCAGCTTTATTACTTCTTGATGAGCCCTTCTCAGCAGTAGACCAAACAACACGTTTCAAGCTCAGAAGAGAGCTTGCTTTACTGAGAGATGAGATTAAATCACCCATCATCCTGGTGACGCATGACCTTGAAGAAGCAATGCAACTTGCTGACCGTATCTGCATTCTGCATCATGGTCAGATTCTTCAAGTCGATGCGCCAGAGCTTTTGATGACGCATCCAAAAAACACCCACAGTAGCTAAGCTATTAGGACTGCAGAATGTTTTTGAAGGGCTAATTGTCGCTCAAACAGATCATCTTTCAACAATAGATTGGTTAGGAAAAAAACTATTAGTCGAATCAAAGCATTCGTACAACGTCGGTGATCAAATTACATGGATGACTCCTCCGCAGGGCATCTTACTTCATCGTCCTGATCGGCCATCAAATGGTGAAAAAGAAAATCCCGTTGATGGTGTCATCTCTGAGCTTGTCTTTTTAGGCCCTCATGTCAGTATCAGTGTAACCCCTATACACTCACCTTCTCTTCCCTTACGTTTCTATATTCCAAGACATTATGTAGACCGACAAAAGTTTGAGAAAAACATGCAAGTCTGCTTGAGTATCATGGGCAAAAATGTACATATTTTCGACTCGAAAACTTAAAGTTAAAAATGCCTACCTACAATGAGTTACCTATACAGATCAATTACTATTTTGCAAATTTCATGCGACGATGATTGGTAAATATTTAACTATGAAACCAGAACTTGATCAATGTGCAGTCTATGAAGCCAAACAATCAATCAATTCATTCACTTGATTTATTCAGCTCCATTCCTCTTCAATGGTTGGATGATGCCTGTTCGGCTAGAGCTAATGTTTGCATGCAAATAGATACAGTAAAAATGCTGATAAGAAGTTTACATAGCGAGAATGATATTCTCAAAAAATCATTGCAGCTTACATTATCAAGAATGAAAAATGCAAAAGATCCCATAGACACCAGTAATATCGAAATTAAGCCTATCGTTAACCTTAGCCTACCCGGAATTACCGTGATTACTAAAGTTAGTACTACTCAAAATCATGATAATTCGGCTTTAATTGCCAAAATTTCAAATGAAATTGCAACATGCATATATGAGCAGTGTAAGCCTTATGACCATACAATGACGCTTCAACTTTCAACATTAGCGTAAATATACAATTTATTAGAGAGTTATCGGTGATACATATGACACAACTTACACATATTGATAGTAACGGCCAAGCCCATATGGTTGATGTATCACTCAAACAGATAACAACTAGAGTCGCCCGTGCCAGTGCAACGGTTACCATGAATCAAAACACTCTTGATCTAATCCTTAAGGGTAAACATGCTAAAGGAGATGTTCTCGCTACGGCAAGAATAGCGGGTATTCAAGCGGCAAAGCGAACTGCTGAACTGATACCCTTGTGCCATCCTCTGATGCTGTCAAAGGTAAGTGTCGATTTGTATGAAGACACTTCTCTACCTGGCATTCGAATTGAAAGCCTCTGTAAACTGACAGGTCAAACCGGTGTTGAAATGGAAGCATTAACCGCAGCAAGTGTAGCAGCTTTGACACTCTATGATATGTGTAAAGCAGTTGATAAAACTATGATCATTAGTGATATTCGAGTGAACGAAAAGCAGGGAGGAAAGTCTGGTGATTGGTTATATACTGACAAGCAAACTTCAACAACTCATGAAACGAAAGATTTTGAAAAAAACAACATTAAAGTCAGTGATGAGATAAATCAGGATATTAAACCTATTTACGTTCGTTTTTTCGCAGAGCTTCGAGATCACTTGAAAGAGGATGAGTTGACGATTCAAATCGAAGAATTAATGGAAAAAAATTTCCCTCTGACGATTGAGGGTTTAAGCCAATATCTGAAGGAAAAGTATTCTGAAATGAACACAGTCCTGAATAGATCTGGTTTAATGGTAGCCATTAATCATCAAGTATCGGAAAAAAAATCACCATTTTCAGCCGGTGATGAAATCGCTTTTTTCCCTCCCGTAACAGGAGGATAACATGTTCAAGATTAACGTTCAGAGTGAGCCTTTCGATGCAGGAAAAGAAATCGCGCAACTTACAGAGGGTAGAACAGATATCGGGGCAATTACTTCATTTATAGGTCTAGTTCGTGACTTTAATGAGAGACCAGAAGTAAAGGCGCTGACACTTGAACATTACCCTGGTATGACTGAGCATCAGTTAAAAAAAATCTCACAGGAGGCCCAGTCACGATGGCCTTTATTAGGCATTCGGATTATACATCGTGTAGGTCGCCTAGAGCCAAGTGATCTCATCGTTCTAGTTATCGTAGCATCGGCTCATCGACAAGCCGCTTTTGACGCATGTAACTTTATAATGGATTATTTAAAAACACAGGCACCCTTCTGGAAGAAAGAGCACACATCGAGTGGAGATTACTGGGTTAGTTCGAGAGTGTCTGATACCGAAGCAGCAAATCGATGGAGAGTATAAGATGACTAGCTCAGTAAAAACTGTCGAACGATTAGTCGATCGTTTTGGTCGCCGAGTAAATTATGTTCGCTTGTCGGTAACAGATCGTTGTGACTTCAGGTGCGTCTACTGTATGACTGAGAAAATGACATTTCTTCCACGTGAACAAGTGCTATCACTTGAAGAAATAGGTCGTATTGCTTCGGTATTTACAGATCTCGGCGTTGAAAAAATTCGTCTTACTGGGGGAGAGCCCTTAGTGAGGCGAGATATCGTTGAGTTGATTGATTATATTGGTACTTTAGGACTGAAAGACTTCACGATGACGACGAACGGGAGCCAACTCTCTCGCTATGCTCAGCAGTTAAAAAAATCCGGTTTGCACAGATTGAATATTAGTGTCGATTCCCTTGATCCTGATAGATTTAAACGAATTACTCGCTTAGGTTCTCTGTCAAAAGTGATTGATGGTATAGATGCTGCTCAGAATGCTGGATTCACTCGCATTAAACTAAATGCCGTCATTATGAAAGGTCGTAATGATGATGAAATACTTGATTTAGTGAACTTTGCACGCGAACGTAGTATCGACATCAGTTTTATAGAAGAGATGCCTCTTGGTCATGTATCAGACCATAATCGAGTTGAAGCTTTCTGCTCAAGTGATGAAGTAAAAAAGATTATTGAAACGCAATATCCTCTTAGGCCCGTCGCTCAGAAAACTGGTGGTCCCTCACGATACTTCAAAATGCCTGGTTCAAACAGTCAAATCGGGTTTATATCACCCCATAGCCATAACTTCTGCGGTGACTGTAATCGTGTTCGTGTTACTGCAGAGGGAAGGCTATTACTCTGCTTAGGGAATGAACATTCAGTAGATCTTCGTCCAATTTTACGCGACAACCCCTCCAGCAATGAACCCTTGAAAGAAGCCATTATTGATGCGATGGATTTAAAACCCGAACGTCATTACTTTACTACTGATGGCGATATTCAGATAGTTCGTTTCATGAACATGACAGGAGGGTAATCTTAGATTTTCACAATGGAGAGAAACAATGCTCGATGTAGTACTACTCAAACAAACACATATTGCGTTAGCATTTTTTACTATAATTTTCTTTGCATTTCGTTTTTTACTGAACGAACTCAGCCCGCACATGATACAACATCGTTTTTTTAAAACCGCTCCTCATATCATTGATACCTTATTACTTGCTACAGGTGTGATGCTAGCTTGGATTTACAAAGTCACGCCTTTAGATGCTCTGTGGTTTTTAGTTAAAATAGTGTTTATTTTTCTTTATATCATCTGCGGCTTTATTGCTATGAAATCAAGGTCTCGTAACAAACGAATTTCTAGTGCAGTTTTTGGTTTTTTGTTCATTTCATTGGCTATTTACCTAGCCCAACAAAAGCCCTTTTGGTAAAAGTCATCGCGTATATTCCAAAAGCAAACTTACCTTTTAATTACAACCTTTTGACGTACAACATGAATTAACCCCTCGTTGCGCAATTCTGAAAATACCCTAGACAGAGTCTCCGGCTTCATAGCTAATCTAGCCGCTAACTGACATTTTGGCATAGAAAGGTTAAATTCAATTTTTTTTAGGTAAATTTCTTTCAGTATCTAAGTATTCTTCAGCAAGCTCTCGAAAGTAAATAAGAACTCTCTCTCTTGCTGGACAGTTAATCATAACTTCAAGATCATAATTTTTTTGTTTAAGCACCTTAGAGAAATATGACAGTAGATTATGTGCTGCATTTTGATCTTGATGAACAAGGTCTCTGAATATTTCTGACGAAAAACACAATAATTGTGAGGCCCGAGTTGTTTCAGCAAAACTATGATAGTTTCGGTTTTGATCAAATATTTCAGAGTCAGCGATTAAATGACCAGCATTTATGATATCAATTAGATGCTCATCGCCCTCTTGTGTTGTTCTGTATGTTTTGACACATCCTTTTAGGATAAAATAAAATTTATTCGCCGGCTCTCCCTCACTAAATATTAGTGAATTAGCCGGAAAATCAACTAACTTAGCTTTATTCAACAAGCTATCAAAACGATCTTCAGAAAGACAACAAAAAAGTGCATGCTTACGAATTAGACAAGGATCAGTACATTTAACAGATCGATTATTTTTTACTTGAGAAGCTTTTTCACCAACGAAACTCAGTGAAGGGCACATAGTCATACAACTTACCTTCCTCAATAGAAGTATTAGGTGAAATAATAAGATAACCATCGGCATGACAAGCTGTACTTAATATTCCAGAACCTTGCCTCCCACTACAAAGTGCAACCTGTTCTTGGTTATTTTGTATCAATTGAACTCGAACAAACTCTTCTCGTGGAATCGTTTTCATTCTAGTAAAACCCGCTTTCACAGAATAACGAGGAAATGGTTTAATAGATCGACCCTGGCATAACTTTAGAAAAGGGACAGCCAGTAAATCAAAAGTAACTAGAGACGCAACTGGATTTCCCGGCAATCCAATGAATGGTTTAGACAAGACTTCACCATATGCAAAAGGTTTACCTGGTTTGATAGCAATTCCCCATAAATCAAGATGGCCTAGTGTTGCCACAGAGTGACGAACATGGTCCTCCTCTCCAACTGATACGCCACCAGTGCTAATAATGATATCCGCAGTCCGACTGGCTTCAATTAGTTTTTGTCTCGTAATTTCTGACGTATCTTTAACAATACCGATATCAACAATCTCCATTCCTAAACTCGTGATACCAGACGTCAACGTGTATCGATTGCTATTGAAAAGCTTACCTTCACTCCATGGCTCTGACGGCTCTATTAACTCATCACCCGTAGAAAGTATCGCAACCTTTAGTGGTCTAAAAACAGCGACTGAATCGACACCTTGACTGGCTAAGACTCCACATTCTGCAGGCCCTAAACGAGTCCCCTTTGCTACCATCAACGAACCTGGAGATAGGTCCTCTCCTTTTTTTCGAACATTCGCACCTTTGCGTATCGAAGATGGCAACTTAATTCTCCCATCCTCTAGCAAAATGATTTCTTCTTGCATCAAAACTGTATCTGCACCCTCTGGGATCAGTGCACCCGTGAAAATACGAGCACAGGTACCTTTACTTAGTGACTCAGGTAAAACACCTGCCGGAATTCTCTGAGTGACAGATACAATTAAATCTTCTGTGAGATCTTCAAATCGTAATGCATAGCCATCCATTGCGCTGTTATCACCTGGGGGAACTGCATAATTTGCAAAATAATCTTCTGCTAAGACCCTTCCACTTGCCTTGTTAATAGGACAATACTCCGCACCCACTTTAGTACAAGCTTTACTGGTTAATTGACTTAAAGCTTCACTTAAACTTATGAGTGACTTACTATTTTTTTGATCGCAATCACAGACACTATTCATGACTTCCATCCTTTGCTGACTCGTTAGATATTGCACGAGTCTCGCACTTACCTTCGCCTTCGAGCAGCATCGAAACAAAATTACAGGGACGAACGCGAGCGTCTAATTGAGGTGAAATCAGTTGTTCCCAAGCTAACATTGAACCTTTAGGAGAGCTTGGCATGGTAAAAATTACGGTTTGATTGGCAACACCGGCGACAGCTCTGGACTGAATGGCAGCGGAACCCAGTTCAGTAAATGATAGATAACGAAACAACTCTCCATAGCCATCTATCCTCTTATCAAACAACACCTCAAGTGCTTCTGGTGACATATCATTTTCAGAAAATCCTGTTCCACCCAGCACCAAAATGGCATTAACCTGATCATCTACTATCCAGTTAGAGACCAATGCCCTGATATGATGCAGGCTTTCATGAATGACTCTTCTTTCATATACATAATGACCTAGAGAACTAATCGCTTTTACTAGTTCGTTACCTGCATCATCAGTTTCTAAAGTTCTAGATGATGATACAGTCAATAAATTAATGTTAACGGGCTTAAAAAGCGCATTAGGGGATGTTTTGGACATTATCTATTCTCTATTGGCAACCAGATACAAATTACTGCATTAAAGGGGATTCACCCTGGCCCATATCAATCCCAACAACGTTGGCCTCGGTTGCCAGAACTTGTATATATTGCTTGAGACAACGACGTGTCACACTCTCATGAAGCATTTGATGAATATGTGTTTTTACCGCTTCATAGGGTAATTGATCGCCCTCTACTCGATCATCGATAGATACAACATGCCAGCCATAACGGCTTTCTATGGGCGTCAAATGCAAACCGATCGGTAGGTCTTTAATTTGCCGCTCAAATTCAGCAACAGTTTGCCCTTTACTGATCTGACCGAGTTGACCACCCTGATGCTTAGACTCACAAGCGGAATAACTTAACGCCAAAGCTGAAAAATCATGCGGCTGCTCTTTAAGGCACTTGATGATATTTTCGGCTTCTTCCCTGCCTTGATCCCTAGCTTCGATATCATCTGGAGCAGAAGCAATCAAAATGTGTCTAACTGCCATTAAAGTCGTGGTTTTGAAGCGTTCTCTATTCTGTTGATAATAGCGCTCGCAGGCTATTTCATCAGGTTCAGGGACGACCAGTTCTTTTTCTAAAACATTGGCAAGACGAAGGCTCTCATCCTCGTTAATGATTCCTAACTGATCCGCCTTTTTTTTCTAGCAAACGCTTAACTACAAGGCTTCTTGCCGCAGCTTCCCAAGCTTCTTCTAGACTATCATGTGGATGGTGCTGAATTTCACGAGCAATATCATCTTGATCAATTAGCTCGTCCTCAACACGAACTTCAGGAAATACAATGCCGCTTTGGTTAAGATCTATTTGTGTGATGGGTATCATATTCATATGATTCTCCTAAGACTGGGTCAGACTATGAAAAGCCTGACCCAGTTGTGTTATGCACGTTTACGAACAATCTGATAGCGACGAGAGATATACTCTACTGGAGCACTCCAGATATGAACCAAGCGGGTAAATGGGAAGATTACAAATATGGTGATTCCTAAGAAGATATGAATCTTATAGATAAAATGTATCCCTTCCATATATTGCGCTGGATTGCTTTGGAAGAAAACAATGCCTTGCGCCCATTTTGAAAGCTGTTGCATTACAGATCCATCTAAATGCCCTAAGCTCGATACGATGGTTAGCATACCTAACGAAACTTGAACAAATAGAATCGCAATGACTAAGGTATCGGCAAAAGTCCCTGTTGCCTTGACACGTGGGTCAGTCAATCTACGTTTTAGCAGCATCAGTGAACCCACCCAACACATGGCGCCTGCAATACCACCCACTACAATCGCAATGATTTGCTTTGTACCTGGTGACATAATGGGCTCATAAAGCCATGAAGGTGTTAATAAGCCAACTAAGTGACCAAAAAAGATCAGAATGATACCCACATGGAATAGGTTACTGGCAACTCTCATCCCAGATGAACTGACCATCTGGCTTGAACCTGCTTTCCAAGTGTATTGACCGTGGTCATAGCGTATCCAACTGCCAATGATGAACACAGCCAGAGCAATGTAGGGATAAACCCCAAACAATAAATAATTTAGATATTGCATAATCTATATCCTCTTATCCAAAGCTGTCAGACAGCTCTCTGGAGATCTTGTACATGCAAAGTTTGCACACGACCAAGCTCTTCACGGCGTTGTTGAATCACACCTGACTCACCACATGATGCAGTTGCTTCAGACCCCATAAACTGAACCATTTCTTCTTCCCACACCTTATCCAAGGCCTCCGGTGTATTGTCTGGTACCTCATTCGCAACTTTCTGCGCGAGGGACTCATCAATTTGCGATCCAGTAATATCTAGCAGCGCTTCAAAGAGCAGTGCATACGCACTGTCTCTTTGTTTTAGCCGTTCGCTCAACAACGCAATGATGTGTTCAATAGAGTCTATCCACTGTCTCACATTTTCATCTGAACGAGTTGATAAAAACTCTAGAAAAAAGTGGGAGATAGTCAGGCAACTCACGCGCATCTAACTCTAATCCCGCTTTCTCATACTCAGTCATCAAATTCACCATGGCCTGACCACGATCACGGGATTCACCGTGCACGTGTTCAAACAAAAGCAGTGAAACTGATCGACCTCTGTCGAACGTAGCGACATAGGCCTCCTGAGCCTCAAGTAAATCAGCAGTACAAAGTTCATCAACAAAGGCGATAAGCTTTTCTTGAATGGGTTTTGTAAACACAGATTCACTCTTTAAGCATTGGATCATCTCTAAACGCACATCACGCATTTCTGGCGACGGGTAATCCATAAGGTGTGCAATTACTTTAAGACTTTTCATAAAACCTCCTTAATCCTTCAGTGAAGCAGGATCAACTTGCTGCACACCGCTGAGTTTCTGAACCATAGTGGTGGTTTGTTTTTTACCGTTAAACAAACTGAATCCACTGTCGCCACCACAACCATCACCAAAGGTAAAACCACAGCCGTTCCGCTCAGGGAAGGCTTCACGTGCTTGTTCACGGTGGCTGGTAGGAATCACAAAGCGATCTTCATAGTTGGCAATAGCCAAATAACGATACATCTCTTCTGCTTGGTGGATAGACAAACCCACCTGATCTAAAGCTTGTTTATTTTCTATACCCTCAACCTGCTGTGAGCGCTTGTATTCGCGCATGGCCAGAATTCGCTTCAATGCCAAAGTCACTGGTTTTTCATCGCCGGCAGTCAGTAAATTAGCCAAGTAGCGAACCGGTATTCTTAAGCTATCAACATCCGGTAGCACACCATGATGACCAATTTTTCCAGCATCCGCAGCAGACTGAATGGGTGATAGCGGTGGTACATACCACACCATCGGCAATGTGCGGTATTCAGGATGCAAGGGTAACGCCAATTTCCAATCAACTGCCATTTTATAAACAGGTGATTGCTGAGCTGCCCTGATTACATTTTCGGTAATTCCATCAGCGTGTGCTTGTGCAATGACTTTTGGATCAAAAGGATCTAAGAAAATCTCCAGTTGCTTCTCGTAAAGATTGCCTTCATCAGGTGTACTGGCCACTTCTTCAATTCGGTCAGCATCGTATAAAAGCACGCCCAAATAGCGTATACGACCTACACAGGTTTCAGAACAGACCGTTGGCATACCGGATTCAATACGTGGATAACAGAAAATACATTTTTCAGATTTGCCTGTTTTCCAATTGTAATAAATCTTCTTGTAAGGGCAGCCGCTGATACACATCCGCCAACCACGACATTTATCTTGATCTATCAATACAATGCCATCTTCATCGCGCTTATAAATCGCGCCACTTGGACAAGAGGCAACACAAGCAGGATTTAGACAGTGTTCACACAAACGTGGCAAATACATCATGAACGTATTTTCAAATTGTCCGTATATATCAGCCTGAACTTTGTCAAAGTTTTTATCTTTACGACGCTTTGAGAATTCAGTACCGAGAATTTCTTCCCAGTTAGGACCCCACTCAACCTTGTTCATTCGCTGGCCGCTGATCAAGGAACGTGGACGAGCAACCGGTTGATGTTTGCCCTCTCCCGCCTTATGCAGATGCTCATAATCGAAATCAAATGGTTCATAGTAGTCATCAATCTCTGGCAGATCTGGGTTGGCAAATATGTTTGCCAACACACGGAAACGACCTCCAATTCTGGGTTCAATTTTGCCATTAGGTTGGCGTAGCCAACCGCCTTTCCATTTATCTTGATCTTCCCAGTCTTTGGGATAACCGATACCTGGCTTGGTTTCAACATTGTTAAACCAGGCATACTCCATACCTTCACGGCTAGTCCAGACGTTCTTACAGGTAACTGAACAGGTGTGACATCCAATGCACTTGTCTAAGTTCAGTACCATACCGACTTGTGAACGAATCTTCATTTCACTGACTCCTGTTCATAATCATTACCTTCGCCATCTAACCAATCGATACGCTTCATTTTGCGCACGATGACAAATTCATCACGGTTAGAGCCAACAGTACCGTAGTAGTTAAATCCGTATGCTTGATGTGCGTATCCACCAATCATATGGGTAGGTTTCGGACATACACGAGTCACAGAGTTATGAATACCGCCACGTGTACCAGTAATTTCAGAACCAGGAACGTTAACAATACGTTCTTGAGCGTGATACATCATGACCATGCCGGGCATCACTCGCTGACTCACTACAGCACGAGCTGAAATAGCACCGTTGGTGTTGAACAGTTCTATCCAGTCATTGTCCTCTACCCCTATTTCTTTGGCATCATCCTCACTCATCCACACGATTGGACCACCGCGAGACAAGGTCAACATCAATAAATTGTCACTGTAGGTACTGTGAATACCCCATTTCTGGTGAGGCGTAATCCAGTTAAGCGCTTTTTCTGGGTTACCGTTTGAACGTTTACCCATCATTGGCGCCACAGCCTTTGTGTTAATTGGTGGTCTGTACACCAATAAGCTTTCACCAAAGTCTCTCATCCAAGGATGATCTTGATAGAACTGCTGACGGCCTGTCAGAGTTCTAAACGGAATCAATTCATGAACGTTGGTGTAGCAGGCATTGTAAGAAACATGCTCATCTTCTAAGCCTGACCAAGTTGGGCTAGAGATGATCTTACGTGGCTGTGCGACGATATCTTTAAATCGAATCTTTTCGTCTTCTTTGGGTTTAGCCAAATGCGTATGATCTAGACCGGTGATATCTGAAAGCGCTTGCCATGCTTTAACTGCAACTTGACCATTCGTTTCTGGCGCAAGTGTCAACACAACTTCAGCTGCATCAATTGCCGTCTCAATTTTGGGACGACCTGCATTGCTGCCTGAAGCATGCTTGTAATTAAGCTTACCTAGTAGTTCAACTTCAGATTCAGTGTTCCAACTAATACCTTTACCACCATTACCTAGCTTTTCCAGTGCAGGACCTAGTGAAGTGAAACGATCATAGGTTTCGGGGTAATTACGCTCAACTGGAATTAAAGACGGTGCTGTCTTCCCTGGAATCAGTTCACACTCACCTTTCTTCCAATCTTTGACATCCATCGCCTGACCTAACTCACTAGGTAGATCATGTTGAAGCGGCAAAGTAACCATATCGGTTTCAACACCTAAATGACCTTTGCAATGCTCAGAGAATGCTTTTGCGATGCCTTTGTAGATTTCCCAGTCACTGCGCGCTTCCCATGCAGGATCAGTTGCAGCAGTTAAAGGATGAATAAATGGATGCATATCCGAAGTATTCAAATCATCCTTTTCGTACCAAGTCGCTGTTGGCAAGACGATATCTGAATATAAGCAGGTAGTAGACATTCTGAAATCAAGTGTCACTAATAGATCCAGCTTGCCTTCTTGAGCATCTTTATGCCATTTAACCTCTTGAGGCATGGCACCACCTTCATCACCCAAATCTTTTCCTTGCAATCCATGACGAGTACCCAGCAGGTACTTAAGCATATACTCATGACCTTTACCGGATGATCCCAGTAAATTTGAGCGCCAAATGAATAAATTGCGCGGGAAGTTTTGTGGTGCTTCTGGATCTTCTGCAGCAAAAGCTACTTCTCCAGATTTCAAACCATTGACCACAAATTCTTGTGGTGAAACTCCTGCTTTTTTAGCTTTTGCAGCAATACTCAATGGATTGGTGTTCAACTGAGGAGCTGAAGGTAACCACCCCATACGCTCAGCTCTAACATTAAAGTCAATTAAGCTGCCTTGATAATTTTTAGGATTAGCCAAGGGGGACAGAATTTCTTTAATCTCTAATTTCTCATAACGGTATTGACCAGAGTGAGCATAGAAGAAAGATGTAGAGTTCATGTGACGTGGAGGTCTTTGCCAATCTAAGCCAAAGGCCAAAGGCTGCCAACCTGTTTGAGGACGCAACTTCTCTTGTCCAACATAGTGAGCCCAACCACCACCGCTTTGTCCAATACAACCGCACATAATGAGCATGTTCATTAAGCCACGGTAGTTCATATCCATGTGGTACCAATGGTTCATACCAGCACCAACGATAATCATCGAACGACCCTTGGTCTTGTTCGCGGTGTCAGCAAACTCACGGGCAATCTTAATAACTGTTTCGCGTGGTACACCAGTAATCGCTTCCTGCCAAGCTGGCGTGTAAGGTGCAACCTGGTTTAGATCGGTAGCACCTTCATCTTCTGGATGTAAACCACGATCAATACCGTAGTTAGCCACCATAAGATCGAAAACACTGACCACATTGACGCTATCACCATTGGCAAGCTTTATATTACGCGCGGGTAAGTAATGCTTCAGCACATCATTTGCTTTAACGTGGTTGTAGTGTTCGTGTTCGATACCGCCAAAATATGGAAAGCCAACTTTAACAATTGAATCATGTGAATCAATCAAGCTTAAACGTAGTTTGGTATCCTTCTGATCAGCAGAATGTTTCTGCTCAATATTCCATTTCCCTTTTTCACCCCAGCGGTAACCAATGGTTCCATTAGGAGCAACTAAGTCATTGCTGTTTTCATCGATCGCAATCGTTTTCCAGTCTGGATTGTTATCTTCGCCTAAGTTATCGGCAAGGTCACTGGCACGAAGGAAGCGTCCCGGCACTTGCAAACCATCTTCACGCGTTTCTAACATTACCAAATATGGCATATCAGTATAACGACGCACGTAGTCTGTGAAGTATTCACTAGGCTTGTCTAAGTGGAATTCTTTCAAAATGACATGGCCAAAAGCCATCGCGAGCGCAGCGTCGGTACCTTGTTTAGGGTTAATCCACTGGTCAGATAACTTAGCCACTTCTGAAAAGTCAGGTGTAATCGCAACTGTTTTAGTACCCTTATAGCGAACTTCTGTAAAAAAGTGAGCATCTGGAGTACGTGTCTGAGGAACGTTAGAACCCCAAGCAATAATGTAGTTACTGTTGTACCAATCTGCTGATTCAGGAACGTCTGTTTGTTCGCCCCAGGTCATGGGTGATGCAGGAGGCAAATCACAGTACCAATCATAGAAGCTCATGCAGACGCCACCAATGAGTGACAGGTAACGACTGCCAGCCGCGTAGGAAACCATCGACATCGCTGGTATTGGCGAGAAACCAATAATACGATCAGGTCCATATTTTTTAGCGGTGTAAATATTAGATGATGCGATTAGTTCATTGACTTCGTCCCAGGAGGAGCGAACAAATCCACCCATACCACGCATGGTTTTGTAACGAGCCGTTTTAGCAGGATCCTCAACAATCGATGCCCATGCATCAACTGGATCAGCATGTTGAGACTTAGCCGCACGCCAGAGTTTGATCAACTGCTTGCGCATCAGTGGATATTTTAAACGGTTAGCACTGTACATGTACCATGAATAGCTTGCCCCTCTTGGACAGCCTCTAGGCTCATGGTTTGGTAAATCTGGGCGAGTACGAGGGTAGTCTGTTTGCTGAGTTTCCCATGTTACCAGTCCGTTTTTTACATAAATTTTCCAGCTACAAGAGCCGGTGCAGTTCACACCATGTGTGGAACGAACCACTTTATCATGCTGCCAACGTTGACGATAACCGTCTTCCCAGTCACGACTGGTTGAATGAGTTTCGCCATGCCCATTTGAGAAAGGCTCTTTTTTCTTCTTGAAATAGTTTAGTCGATCTATGAAGTAACTCATGCTTGATCTCCCAGACCCCTTAATATGATATTTGCGAAAATTTCATACTTGATTGAGGTATCATTGACAGGTCAATCAAGCAAAGCTAGTCGCGTAGAATCGCTTTGAGACGGTCTTGTCTCTCAGCACCTAAGGGGATTCTGGTATAGAAAAAGTCTGAAGTCTGTAAGGTTACCTCTAGAAAGGACTAAACTACCTCTTAAGAGATATCACCTAGTGTATGAACTGAGTACCTAATTCTTATACACTAGTGTTTAAAAAATCGGCAACCAAATTTTTTAATACAATGAGAATGCAAAATTTGATAAAACGTTCGATAGTTGCTCGTATTTCGACCTACATGTTCATCGTCTATCTGTTAGCGATGGTTAGCATTCTTGCTTCATTCACAATAGCTGAGAGAACTAGAGGCGATGCAGCTGCCTTGAACATTTCAGGATCTTTAAGAATGCAAACTTTCCGCATCCTTAATACCATTAACTCATTAACTTCTGTTCATACGGACGAAGCAGATGCACAAAGCCTTTTAACCATACTTCATGACGCTGTTCATGAGTTCAGTCGACGATTAGTTCAAGATGATCTAATCAACTCGATGCCAAAAGCAACTGATCAATCACTGCTTTTAATGTATCAAACGATTGAACAAAAATGGTTCAATGAAATTAAGCCGTCCCTCTTAGCTCTTGATCAATTTGATAGGCTATTTACGTTGAATTTGAAGAAGTTCTTCAAACTCAATTTGCACACATTGATCAAATGGTATCAGCTCTTGAGCAAAATACTGAAAATAAGATCAGATTATTGTTATTTATTCAGTTTAGCTGCTTAGCTTTTGCAATTGTCATCATTCTTGTATCAGCAGAAGATCTTCGTAAGAAAATAGTAAACCCACTCAAACGATTAATGATACTTGCTGAAGAAGCTGCTAAGCATAACTTCACTGTTAGATCTGGATTATCTGGAGAAGATGAACTAACTGCCTTAGGTCACACTTTTGATGACATGGCTACACAACTGTCTGCAAGCTATGCAAACTTAGAAGCTAGGGTTGCTAAAAAAACCATTGAACTGGAAAAAAGCCACCGAGCACTTCAACTTTTGCATGATGCCAGTCACCATTTATACGAGAATGCAGGTGATTTGTGCAGAGGAGCGGTGCCTATTCTAAAGGCTGTAGAAAAATTACTCGATATTGGCCCAACCAGTGTCTATTTAACATCAAATGATGCACAAACTAATGCAAGATTAATGACCACTCAGACAGTAACACGCCCCGCTTATTGTAGGGACCATTCATGCAATGCGTGTATAGAATCAGATCATGAAGTAAATCTGAGAGAATGGGATCAAAACTCTGAAAACCTCGTCATACCGATTTATGCTGCCAAAGAACAGCTTGGCGTTATTGAAATTCAAATTCCCACAGGTAGAAATCTGAGTGAGCGTGCATTAAAGCTGCTCGATACCTTGGCAGATCAGATTGGTACGGCAATTTTTGTCAATAACAAAAACGTTGAAAAACAAAAACTTTCACTGCTAGAAGAGCGCTCAGTGATTGCACGTGACTTCATGATTCTCTAGCACAGTCACTTTCTTACTTAAAAAATGCAAGTAAGTCGTTTGCAAAAAGTTCAGCAAAAAGAACCCGTTTCACAAACACAGACAATGATTATTGACGAGCTAAGAAATGGCCTGAATAAAGCATATGGG
>JAJOJN010000135.1 GCA_021208565.1 Nitrincola sp. | reverse complement strand
GGGTTCGAACCCCCTATGGGACGCCAATCAATCATCTACTCTAATCTTTTGAGTAGGTTCTTAAGCGGGAATAGCTCAGTTGGTAGAGCACGACCTTGCCAAGGTCGGGGTCGCGAGTTCGAGTCTCGTTTCCCGCTCCAAATCTCTTTTCATATCGTTTAGTCACGCAAAATTATCATTTCTATGTTGTTGAGCGTCTGCATCAACTTATGCATTATTCGATGCAAATTTTTCAGTGGCAGGGCTGAACAACATTTTCCATATCCGCCAAGGGATAAAGCCGATGATCATGATCTCGACAAATAGACTCACTTCAGTTTGATAGCTCGCTATCCACTCAAATAAAAGTTCATGAGAATTCTCTAAGTCAGACCATACCATGAGCAGGATTAGCATTGTTGAAAACAAAGGCCAACGCACAATGTTAAATCGGTCTTGAAGATTACCAGTCAGCGAAATGTAGAATCGATATAAAAGCCAGCCCAATAATAAAAGCAAGAGGAAAGTCGGTACTCTGACAAAGAGTGTTAATAGAATGCCTGTGGTAATTACTGTCATAAGTTGGTGCAGATAATCAGTCACAAGTCTACCGTGTTCAAACCATCCCGGATTTGCCAGCAGGGCGGGTAGATGTGCGTTGAGAGTCAGTAAACCGTTCATCGGAATAACGTTCAGCGTCAACACCCAAGACAAACAACACAGACATAGGATTAAGAAATGCCATCGAAGATCCCAGGGGTTTTTAATGGACAGTTTCTCTGGATGGCGAGTGATCTGCCATAGATAAACCATAAAGGTCATCAGTCCTAGTATTAATGGCCATTTGAGATCGAAGTACCATAAGGCTAAAAATGTCGGCAGGCTGATCAGCCCAGCCACTATAAGTGTTACGCCATCGACCAATCGCGTGACTAGGTTAAGCAGAGTCTTATGGAGTGGTTCGTGGCTTGTATCTTTTCGTTCATTTTTGAGTTCCTTAAGTAAATGAATCAACTTTTGCTCATCCGATGATGAATCAGAGTCCGAAATAACATTTCGAGCAGTAAGTTTCTCTGTTTTTATTGGAGAATGAGCTCCTTTGATTAAGAAAAAAGCCATAGATGGCAATAGCTAGCCCTAATAGCAGGGTATAAATAGTTGTACCCTCACTGACTAACCAAGCAGAGAGAAAAAGAAGGGCAGCTCCAAAAAGATAACCGATCAATGGAAAGCGACTCACTAATAAGGGAATGGCAATCAGCAAAACGAATCCCCAGGCCCATATAGGCTCAAAGTGCAGATAAGCCGTAACACATAGCGCTAAAATAGAAAGAGCGGCGACTTTAACCTCAAACGATTCCATGTTGACTCCTGCTTAAAGCTTTTCGCAATTATATACCTAGTGCAACCCTTGTTCTTGTATGGAATTGAAGAAAGTTACTCCTACTCGTTTTGATTTTTGTTAAGTCTATGAAAATTTGACCAATTCCACTTAAAGACTCAATATGTAATCAACATTACAACAATTGAAACGAGGTGGGTTATGACGATTCGTGTTGGCATCAATGGATTTGGTCGCATTGGACGTATGGCTTTTCGTGCGATCGTCAACGAGTTTAACAATCAGTTTACGGTAGTGGCTGTCAATGATCTGCTTGATCCTGAATATTTAGCCTATATGTTGAAATATGATTCAGTTCACAATCGTTTGAACCATGCAGTTTCGATCGATCAGGGTAACTTGATGGTCGATGGAGTGCCGGTCAGACTGAGTGCTGAGCGTGACCCCGAAAATATCCCTTGGGGGAGTCTGGATGTTGATGTCGTCTTGGAGTGTACGGGTCTTTTCCTCACTGAAGAGGCTTGCCAAAAACATCTTCGTGCTGGCGCCAAAAAAGTGATCATGTCGGCTCCTTCTAAAGATGATACACCGATGTTTGTGTTTGGTGTGAATCATCAAGACTACACAGGTCAACAGATTATTTCGGGAGCATCCTGCACCACCAATTGTCTTGCGCCGATTGCCAAGGTTCTGCATGAGAACTGGGGAATCAAACGAGGTCTTATGTCTACGGTTCATGCCGTCACTGCAACACAAAAAACAGTCGATGGACCTTCCTCTAAAGATTGGCGCGGTGGACGTGGCATATTAGAAAACATTATTCCTTCCTCAACAGGAGCAGCTAAGGCGGTTGGAAAGGTGTTGCCGGAATTGAATGGAAAATTGACGGGTATGGCCTTTAGAGTGCCGACGTCCAATGTCTCTGTTATCGATTTAACGGTTGAGTTAATGAGCCCTGCAGCCTACAAAGACGTCTGTGCTGCGATGAAGTCTGCTTCAGAATCGCCTGAAATGGGTGGTGTTTTGGGATATACCGATGAAAAAGTCGTTGCAACGGATTTTCGTGGATGCAGCTATGCGTCTGTTTTTGACGCGGATGCCGGAATTGCCTTAGATGAAACCTTCATGAAAATCGTATCCTGGTACGATAACGAATATGGTTACACCTGTAATATGTTGCGATTAGCATCCTATATCGCTTAGTTATTTTATTAAAATTTAAGTAGGTTTATTCAATGCAGCGTAGAACGAAAATTGTCGCCACCTTAGGTCCATCGACGGATTCACCGGAAAAAATGATGGCATTGATTAAAGCGGGCGCGAATGTCGTGCGCTTGAACTTTTCACATGGAAGCCCAGAGGATCATCAGCGTCGTGCTGCAATGGTTCGCGAAGCAGCTGCTCAATTAGGCAAATTTGTGGCTATTTTGGGTGATCTTCAGGGTCCCAAAATTCGAATTGCGCGTTTTGTAGATTCCAAAATCATGCTTAAGGTGGGCGATCAGTTTGCGCTGGATGCCAAATTGGATAAAACGGCGGGCAATCAGTCTGAGGTGGGAATTGATTATGAGGACTTAGCTAGGGATTGTGAACCGGATGACATTCTTTTATTGGATGATGGTCGAGTGCAGTTAAAAGTCGTTGCGAAAACAGCGCACAGACTGGAGTGTAGTGTCGTTGTCGGTGGCCCTTTATCAAATAATAAAGGTATTAATCGACTAGGAGGAGGGCTTTCTGCAGGCGCGCTGACAGATAAAGATAAAGCAGATATCTTGACGGCGGCCAAGATCGACGTTGATTACTTAGCGGTCTCCTTTCCTCGCAACGGTGATGATATCCGAGAAGCAAGACGCTTGTTTCAGGAGGCAGGTGGTAATGCCGGCTTAATCGCCAAAATAGAGCGTGCCGAAACAGTCAGTTGTGTTGAAAACATCGATGAGATCATTAAAGCGTCGGATGGCGTGATGGTGGCTCGTGGCGACTTGGGTGTTGAGATAGGCGACGCTGAACTGATTGGTATTCAAAAGCTTATCATCGAAAGAGCGCGAAGTTTAAATAAAACGGTTATTACCGCCACGCAAATGATGGAAACCATGATCACCCAGCCGATGCCGACTCGGGCAGAGGTTTTTGATGTCGCTAATGCTGTATTGGATGGCACCGATGCGGTGATGCTATCAGCTGAAACAGCAGCAGGCAGTTATCCTATTGAAACCGTAGAAGCGATGGTTAGAGTGATTAAGGGTGCGGAAAAAAATCGTCACTCTCAAATCTCTAAACATCGCATGAACGAAGTTTTCCACAAGATAGATGAATCGATTGCTTTAGCGGCGATGTATACCGCCAATCATTTGCAGGGGGTTAAAGCGATCATTGCAATGACAGAAAGTGGTGCAACGCCTTTATTAATGTCTCGTATTCGATCGGGTTTGCCAATTTATGCCTATTCAAAAAACCCTAAAACACAGCGAAAAGTAGCACTTTATCGTGGCGTAAAAACGGTACCTTTTGACTCAACCGACATGCCATCGGATCAGGTCAACTACAACGCTATTTCTGCTTTAGTGCAGCGAGGTGTTGTGGAAGAAGGGGATTTAGTGATCATCACCAAAGGTGATTACGTTAATGCGCAAGGTGGTACCAATACAATGAAAATTGTTCGCGTTGGTGATCAGATACAATAACGCTCTTTTTCAGTCAGCCTGTACAGTGAGTGATTCAATTCAGGTTTGGGCAGGCTGACACTCTTGTGTTTTTTAACGATTTATGATTAAAAGTGTTGACGGACACAACCAAATCCGTAGAATACGCACCACTTAAACACGACGCGGGAATAGCTCAGTTGGTAGAGCACGACCTTGCCAAGGTCGGGGTCGCGAGTTCGAGTCTCGTTTCCCGCTCCAAGTGTTTAAGATTCCTAAACGTCCCATTCGTCTAGTGGCCTAGGACACCGCCCTTTCACGGCGGTAACAGGGGTTCGAACCCCCTATGGGACGCCATTTTCTTCCTTGACTAATTCTCCTTTAAATTCAAATCCGATTGTTGTGTTGTTTCGTAACTTGGTTATCATCAAGAGTTGAAATCTCAATCGATGTTCCCCATATAGTTTTCTTACATCACACAGCACTCGTTTCATTCAAGGATATGTTATGACTCCCGCGCTCACGATTGAAGGCTTGCGCAAAACCTATAAAAATGGTTTTGAAGCTCTCAAGGGTATTTCATTTGATGTTCAAGAAGGTGATTTCTTTGCACTCTTAGGTCCCAATGGTGCCGGTAAATCGACTACGCTTGGTATCGTCTCATCGCTCGTCAATAAAACCTCAGGTGAGGTCAAAGTATTTGGCTATGATCTTGATACTGACAAAGCCATGGCGAAGCTGCAGCTAGGCGTAGTACCTCAAGAATTTAATTTTAATGCCTTTGAAAAAGTTCAGGACATCATCGTTACTCAAGCCGGATATTACGGTATAGGGCGTAAGGTGGCGCTTGAGCGCTCTGAAACCTATCTCAAAAAACTGGGTTTATGGGAAAAGCGTAATGTGGCAGCTCGCCAGCTTTCGGGCGGTATGAAACGCCGTTTAATGATTGCTCGCGCCTTAGTACATCAGCCTAAATTATTGATACTTGATGAGCCCACCGCAGGTGTTGATATCGAACTGCGTCGATCCATGTGGCAATTTCTGAAAGAGATCAATGCTCAAGGCACAACCATTATCCTCACGACCCATTATCTTGAGGAAGCTGAATCGCTATGTCGAAATATCGCAATCATCGATAAGGGGCTGATTGTCGAAAACACCAGCATTAAGTCACTGTTACAGCGTTTAAATACAGAAACGTTTATCTTTGATTTGGCAAAAGAACTTCCGAGCGCCCCTGAGTTGTCAGGTTACAGCGTCAGATTAACGGATCCTCGGACGCTGGAAATTGATGTTGAGAAGAAGCAGGGGCTCAATGCCGTATTTAACGAGCTAAGCCAACAGGGTATCGATGTGTTAAGTATGAGAAACAAATCCAATCGTTTAGAGGAGCTCTTTGTGTCCTTAGTTGAAACCTCTTTGAATAAGGAGGCCAATCAATGAACTCTAAATTGATCTGGACCGCTTTTTGGACGATTGTTGTCAAAGAGATACGTCGTTTTACACGTATTTGGGTACAAACCCTATTGCCACCAGCGATTACAATGACACTCTACTTTATCATTTTTGGCAACCTGATCGGCGCCCGTATTGGTGAAATGGGTGGCTTCGATTATATGCAATATATTGCCCCGGGTTTGATCATGATGTCGGTCATCACTAACTCCTATGGTAACGTGGTCTCGTCATTTTTTGGCACCAAGTTTCAGCGCCATATCGAAGAGCTTTTGGTTGCACCGGTTCCAAATTGGGTCATTCTGGCAGGATATGTCACCGGAGGGGCGGCTAGAGGCTTAGGGGTGGGCATTATCGTGACCGCCTTATCGTTGTTCTTCACGCAGCTTCATATTAGTCATCTATGGATTACCCTTAGTACGGTTATTTTAACGGCTATCGTGTTCTCATTGGGCGGCTTTATCAATGCTGTTTATGCCAATAGCTTTGATGATATCGCCATCATTCCCACCTTCGTGTTAACCCCATTAACCTATTTGGGTGGTGTGTTTTATTCTATCTCGCTACTACCTGCATTTTGGCAAGGGGTGTCGCAGCTCAACCCTATTTTGTATATGGTCAACAGCTTCCGCTACGGCATCTTAGGGGTGAGTGATATCAACATTGTGTTTGCATTTGCTATGATTGCCATGTTTATTCTTCTGCTTGGCGCTTATGCTATGCATCTTCTCAATACTGGTAAGGGGATTCGCAATTAATGTTTGAAAAGGATGTGGTACACAACTCTCCCTTAGGCCAAGAAACAGCCTATGCGAATCAATATGATCCGGCCTTGCTGTATCCCATTGAGCGCAAACTGAACTGGTTAGAACGTGGCATTCAACGTGAAACCTTGCCCTTCAAAGGCGTAGATGTTTGGAATGCTTACGAAATTTCCTGGTTGGATTCTCAAGGTAAACCCTTGGTTAGAATAGGAGAATTTAGAATTCCGGCGACATCCACTCACATCATTGAATCCAAATCATTCAAGTTGTACCTCAACTCCTTTAATCTGACTCAGTTCGCGTCGGAAAAGGAGGTGGTAGCACGCATGCAGCAGGACTTGAGCAAAGCGGCTGGTGGTCAAGTACAGGTCAAACTGTTTAAGTTGAATGAAGCTGCGGCTATTGAACGCTTGCAGGGTGAATGTATTGATGATTTGCCTTTGAAAGTGCTTCACTACACCCCCGCACCTGAATGTTTAATAACCAGTGACCGCGTCACAGAGGAGTCACTGGTCAGTCACCTGCTTAAGTCCAATTGTCCAGTGACTGGGCAGCCAGATTGGGCGAGTATTCAGATACGCTATAAAGGACCTAGCATCGACCATACGGGTTTACTTGCTTACCTTATCTCTTATCGTGAGAAAGGTGACTTCCATGAACAGTGTGTCGAAAATATCTTCATGGATATTTGGCAGCGATGTAAACCCCAGAAATTAACCGTGTATGCTCGTTATTTGCGCCGTGGTGGACTGGATATCAATCCCTATCGTTCCAGTATCGCATCAGAGCCAAGCAACCCTCGTTTGTCTCGCCAATAAGCCATTAATAAACCATAAGGATGCATGATGAACGCAATCGATCTGTTATTGAAACGTGTTTCTTCACCCGTATTGGAGGAACCTGCACCTTCGCCTGAACAGCTTGATTTAATGTATCGTGCCGCCTTAAGGGCACCGGATCACGGTGGCATGCGTCCTTACCGCTTTTTGCAAATTGAGGGTGAAGGTCGAGAGAAGCTGGGTCAAGTCTTTGTAGAGGCCGCGTTAAAAGATGATGTTGATTGCAATGAAGCTGAATTAGATAAACTCAAAAATGCACCTCTGCGCGCTCCCATGATTATAGTGGCTATTGCTACCTTGAACGCTCATCCTAAAGTTCCCGAGATTGAACAGCAATTAGCCGCAGGCTGTGCGGCTCATGGACTGATTTTATCGGCTTTTGCCCAAGGTGTTGATGCGATTTGGCGAAGCGGCAAGATGGCGTTTAATCCATGGGTTAATCAACGACTAGGCTTAGAGGCTAATGAACAGATCATAGGCTTTATCTACTTAGGTAAAGCACGTAAACATAAGATGCTTCCCTGCCCAGCCGTGGGTGAGTTCGTTCAATTGTGGGGTAAAGCATGAGCCAGCAGGACCCGTTCCTCTCTTGGTTGAACGAGATGATTCCGATGACACGCGCCATGGGAATTACACACTGCGAGTTTACAGGTGATTGTTTATCGCTATCCGCACCCTTAGCGCCCAACATTAACGACAAAGGAACGGGGTTTGCTGGCGCAACGACTGCACTGGCAACGCTGGCGGGTTGGAGTTTAATCACCCGTTATACCCAATCCTTGGGGTTGGATTGTGAAGCGATGGTTGTGGAAAGTCAGGTTAAATACTGCGTCCCGTGACACAGGATTTTACAGCCCGAGCTGTTTTGCCAAACGCGAAAATTTGCGAGTCTTTTTCACAACAGTTACATGAAAAGGGCGTTCACGCATGTTGTTGGAAATCACAATTGTCGAAAATGATGAAACAGTGCTGGTCGTCAACGGCAGTTACTTGGCGCGTTTGCGCCAGTAACTGCCGTTGGTGACAGATTATTCTGTGGCAGGTTGTATGCGTTCAGCCCGTTCAATAATCACCGGTGTTGTAGGTACATTTTGATGTCCACCACGTGGACGTGTTTGCATTCTGGAAATAGTAAATACCACATCATGTCCAGCACTCACTTCACCAAACACCGCATATCCGGGGCGTAACGGATGCCCATCTAAATTGCCATTATTGGCTACGTTGATAAAAAATTGTGACGTTGCACTGTCAGGATCATTGGTTCTTGCCATCGCAATGGTGGCACGCGTGTTACTGAGTCCATTGGTTGACTCATTGATGATCGGTGCTTTGGTTTCTCGACGCTGCAGGTTTGCATCGAACCCACCGCCCTGAATCATGAAGTTTGGAATAACACGATGAAAAATCAGCCCATCATAAAAACCTTCATCGACATAGCTTAAGAAGTTTTCTACGGTCACGGGCGCATTGACTGGATCTAAAGTGAGCTCAATATCACCTTGATTCGTGATTAATCTGACTTGAACGGTTTCAGACTCCGAGGCAACTGCTTGAAATACACAGAGTGTTGACAAAAGTATGATGCATAAAAGCCTTATTTTCATAGTGGTTTTCCTGTATAACTTCTTCTGATAAGAAGGTGTCATCTTACTTGGATGACCTATTGAAGATCTAGTGATTTAGTCATCTTAAGAATCGGTAATGGTTTTATGAAATCCTTAAAGTTGAAATCTAAGTTGTTGTTGATGTCCCTCTTGCCTGTATTGATGATCACTCTAGCGCTGCTAGTGTTGGTGCACCATCAGATGCGTCAATCGGGTGCTGAAGAAATTGAACGTGTCCGCGAGTCTATGATGGATGGAAAGCGTGAAGCGCTCCTTCATCATGTCGAAATTGCTATTACATCGGTTAAGCCTTATTTGAGTTCAGCGCACCCAACTGTTGAACAACTGGACTCAGCGAAAGCTATTTTGCGCAGTATGCGTTTTGGTCCAGATGGCTATATGTTTGTTTTTGACCAGCGTGGCAATACCCTAGTGCATGGCATGTCACCTCAGTTAGAAGGGCGTAATCTTTACGATATTACCGATCCTGAAGGTGTCAGACTGGTCAGGGACCTTATACAGGAAGGCCTTAAGGGGGGGTGGCTATGTGGCTTACATTTGGGATGAACCAACACGAAACGGTTTAACGCCTAAGCTGAGTTATGCTGAACCTATGCTCAATAACCAGTGGATTATAGGTACAGGATTCTACATTGACGATGTTGATGATGCCGTAGCTGCTCAGCAAGCCCTTCTTGATCAGCAAGTCAGTCAAACTCTTTTTTAGAATTTTGTTGAGTGCTGCAATCATCTTGGTGGTGGCCTGTGTTGCGGTATTAATCATTAGCCAGCGAATGGTAAGACCTGCTCAGCAAACCTCTAAGGCATTAAAGGATATTGCTGAAGGCGAAGGTGATTTAACGAAACGTCTAGAGGTGGTTAGCCAAGATGAAATAGGTCAAGTTTCAAAAGAGTTTAATGTCTTTACGGATAAGATTCACCAGTTGGTCAAGGAAGTGAAAGGATCGATTGAACGTTTAACTGAATCCACGGAAATGATGAAAGTTGTGGTGAGTCGAAGCCACGAAGACTCTTCAGTTCAGCAGTCTGAAACAACGCAAGTGGCCGCAGCGATACATGAAATGTCTGCTGCTGTAGAAGAGGTTGCTGGTAGTGCATCTAAGGCCGCTAGCGCTGCAATGGATGCCGATAAAGAAGCTAAAGCTGGGCAGCAAGTGGTCAGCCAAACCATCAAAGCGATAAACCGTTTAGCGACAGATGTTAATCGTGCGGCTGATGTGATTGAGCGCTTGGGAAGCAATACCGAAGAGATAGGCTCGGTGATCAGTGTGATCAATAATATTGCCGATCAGACTAATTTGTTGGCGTTGAACGCCGCGATTGAAGCCGCTAGAGCAGGCGAACATGGTCGAGGATTTGCGGTCGTTGCGGATGAGGTGAGAACTCTTGCTAATCGCACACAGCAAAGTACAGAAGAAATTCAGCAAATGATTAATGCACTTCAGACGGGAACACGCGATGCCGTTGAGGTGATGAAGCTGAGTCGTGAAGCAACCCTAGAAACAGTCAAATTAGCCGCCCAAGCGAATGATTCCCTGAATACTATCACGCATTCTGTGGGTACTATTACAGAGATGAATACGCAAATAGCCAGTGCTGCTGAAGAGCAGACGGCGGTAGCAAATGAGGTGAGTCAAAGTATTCAGAAGATTGCCGACACAGCTGAACATGGTAAGCGTAATGCAGACGATTTAGCCGAAACATCTAATCGCATTACAGAACTACAGCAGCGTTTGAATAGTCTGGTTTCCCGATTCAGAGTCTAATATGCTTTAATCAGGGAATCTAAACTAGCCCTTTATACGTAACAGAAATTTGGGTTGCGTATAGAGGGTTGGTTATGAAATCTCGATTTATCATCTTTGTTATCGGTTTAATCTTCTCCACAATAGCTTGGGCGTCAACGGTCAATACCTCTATGTTGGCATCTCCGGAAAGCGTATTTGCGCTCTACGGTGAAAGGCTTGAGTTCGATGTTTACCGTAGCGGCCGTCAAATAGGCACGCATCGACTTGAGTTCTCAGAGGAGGAGGGTCGTTTGCGCGTTGATGTGGAAATGGATCTTCATATACGTGTGTTGGCAGTTTTTAATTATCGCTATAACTACCGAGCCACAGAATGGTGGCAAGAGGGTGTTTTACAACGTCTTGAAGTTCGTGTCGATGATGATGGCAGCCTCACGAAAATCAGTGCACAGCTTGAAGGGGATCAGCTTCGCCTAGTTGAGGGTGAAGAAGTTCGTCTACTGCCTAAGGGAATGATGACCACCAATCATTGGAATGTGGCGATCTTGTCACAAGAGGCTGTGTTGAACACCCTAACCGGTGATTCAAGTCAACTCTCTGTAGAGTTTCTTGGTGAAAGCTCAGCACCTGCTGGGTTGGTAGACGTACCGGTTCGCCTTTATCGCTTGGGTGGTGAGCTTGACAATACGCAAACTTGGTATGATCAGGAGGGACGTTGGCTAGGTATGGAGTTTAGCGCTCGAGATGATTCCCGTATACGCTTGGTTAATCGTCTTATTGGAGGCTAGGGTTCAATGGCAAGTTGGAAGTGTGTATGGATCACCGGTGGGGGCAGTGGTATTGGCTTAGAGGTTGCTAAACAGCTGGTAGCCAAGGGTGTTCGGGTGATCATCAGTGGTCGTAATGCCGAGAAGCTTCAACTTGCTTGTGAAATGGTCAAAAAAACAACTTCTTATGATTTAATGGATTATATAGTCTGTGATGTTGGCGATTTGGCTTCTGTGAAAGCGGCCTGGCAAACGCTGTTAGAAAAACACCCATTACCTGATTTAGTCATACTGAATGCAGGCGATCATCAACCGGTGGGCGTGGATGATTTTGATCCCGCTATTTTTGAGCGATTAATGCAGGTTAATTTTCTTGGAGTGATCTACTGTTTAGCCCAAGTGATTCCAGCTTTTTGTCAAGCTGGCAAGGGGCAGATTGCTGTTGTTGCTTCGGTGGCGGGTTATCAAGGTCTGCCGACGGCTTCAGCCTATGGTGCCAGTAAAGCCGCTCTCATCAACGCCACAGAGGCACTTTATCCAGAACTTAAACTGAAAGGTGTGGAGCTTTCTTTAATTAATCCAGGCTTTGTTCGCACACCCCTGACAGATAAGAATACCTTTGATATGCCATTCTTGATCGACCCTGAACCGGCAGCAGCCTGTATCCTAAAAGGCTTAGCGCAAAAGAAATTTGAAATTGCCTTTCCAACTCGGTTTGTTATTCTGCTAAAACTACTCAAACGGCTACCTTATTCAATCTACTTTTCGCTAACAAAACATTTGATTCCAAAATAAGGGCACACGACTTATGCCACATCATGCGGCCACAGCACTATGTCAGGAATACTGTGATCTTTTTTCTAACTTAACGCCTCAAAATCTGGATCAATTTTTAACCTGTGTCAGCAGCGATATACGCTTTAAAGATCCATTTAACGATGTGGTGGGTTTTGAAAAAATGCGGCTGATCTTATCAGAGATGTTCGAGCATACCCAAAACCCTTCTTTTCAGTTTATGAACAGAGTGTGTTTGATGATCATGCATGGCTACGTTGGCAGTTTAACGCAGGCATTCCCGTTGTTGGACAGCTATCGGTTGAAGGCGCCTCACGTATTGCTTTTGATCTTGTTCAAGGGAAGGTGACAGAGCATATTGATTTTTGGGATAGTGCACCTATCTACATGCGCTTACCTTTAATCGGATTTTTCTTAAAATCCATTCGTAAGCGCATGTCGGCGGGGTCTTAGTCATCTGGAGAAGTCATGGCTTCAGGGATAAGCGTAAAAGGAGCTTCGGTCAGTTGATCTCCTCGCATAAAGGAGAGCGTGACCTGCCCTAATTCAACACCCCATTTGCGCACTGTCGCACGGTTAATCAGTACACCACCCGGTTGCAGGAACATCCAGTCATCAAACGTAACACGCCATGAGCCATCGCCCACTTTCAAGTCCATCTGGTAACGCCAGGTTAGTGCATTACCTCTTACCACACCCTCCGCTGTGCCGATAATATCGTCGGCACGTCCAACATAGCGCCCGTTGCCCTCTGGTGTAATACGCCAGATACGACGATCTTTTTCACCGTCCGAATACAAAAAGTACTCGTCTAATACCAAGACGTTATCTTCCATGTAGGCATCTATTTCGACTAAAAATTCACGACGTAGGTTGCCAAATCGATCTTCAAATATTCCCCATGCGTATACACGACCAGAGAAATAGTCCTCTAACACTAGGGAAGGCTCTTTGTTATCGAAATCTTCAATTTTCATATGGCTACACCCGGTGAGAATCATGAGGATGGTCATGCACAGCAGCAGTAGACGTTTCATCCAAGGGTCTCCGTTTTTCTCGTTGATCAAGACGTCGAATGATCGCTTGATGATGCCAGCTGCGAAGTGGGAACCCCCACAGTAAGGCAACGGCAATAGCCTTTAGTACGCCGGGTATCAGGGCATAGATCATTCCTAATGCAAACACAGGAGCGGCAAGTTCAGCGGTAAAACCAGACAATTCCAGCAGCCCAAGGGCAATCAATGCCGCAAACGCCAATGCCAACTTAGTGGCTGCATTCCACAAGGCAAACAGCAAGCTAGTTTGGCGACGTTTGAAGCGAAATCTGTCCCAATCGGTCACTTCGGCTTGAATAGCATGGGGAAGCGCAAGGTCGGCGCCTAAAGCAGCACCAGTGATGATGCAGATCAGGATAAACCAGACAGTATCACCAGGGCCTAACCAAGCGGCTGGAATAAAAGCCATCAGCGCCAAAAGCATGGCGAATTGCCATAACCGAATCTTATCTATGGTTCGGCTTAGGGTTAGCCATAAAGGAAGCGCACAACAGGCTGAAATAAAGTAAATCAAGATGAAAATAGGGCGTTGCTCAGCGGCTAGACCCAGTACTGAGGTGACATACAAGGGAAAGAGGACGGCAGGTATACCATTGGCAACACCGTTCACAAACCATGCTGAAACCAAGCGCATTGCAGGTTTGTTGATCCAGACATCTTTCCAGCAACCTAGCGCTAAGGTTGTTGGTGTATCAGGTGCGGGTAAATGACGCAATAATCGAAATACAGCGAATCCACCCAAAAGTATCGTAAAGATTGCCATCGACCAAAGCATTTGTCGGGTTGAGAGACCTATCAAGAGTAACAGCGGAATACTGGCCGAAATCAGAAGGCCAATTAAGGTCAGTCCCTCGCGTAAGGAGACGGCTCTGGAGCGTTGATAGGAGTCGTGACTGATATGACTTAACCACGTGATGTAGGGTACTTGTAATAGCGTCCAGCCTAAGTAGAGCAGCAGTGCTCCCATAACTAACGACAGGGCAGGTGCTGAGGATAAGGTCAATGAGTAAAAAAAGGGCTGGGATGCAAATCAATCCACCGACTGCAAGCGTCGCTTTGAATTGACGGGGAGAGCATAATCTAGCCAGCGTCCAATCAGTGGATCGGTGACCACATCAGTAAGACGGGCCAGCATCAGGAGTAAACCGGTTAAAAATAATGGCAGGCCTATCTCTTCAACATAATAGGTGGGTAGAAGGATATAGACCGCAACTGTTGGCACTGCCAGCGGCAGTGCCGGCAGTGCGTAATGCCAGAGTTGTTGTCTTGAGAGTGGTTTCATTAATTAAGATGAAGCTGGTGAATGACAAAGCTGATAAAAAGCCCACATCGATCGCTTTATAGCGAAAACCACCCTCACAGTAAGCCAAATAATAGAGCCACATACGGCGGAAGCGCTCATCAAAACCCTGAGACTGGATTCTTGGCCATTGCTCTATAAATTGATGACGCCACAAGGCTAAGGTCTGAGCATAATCTAAACCGAAGAATTGGCGTTCCTGCAGCGCAAGGCCTTGCTCCTCAAAGCAACTTGTAAACGTTCAGGGCTGGGTAGCATGCCGCCCGGAAAAATGTACTTTTGAATAAAATCTGGATTCTTGCGATAACCTTCAAAGCGATTATCATCAATGCTGATCACCTGAAGAACCGCTTTACCTTCAGGTTTAAGTAGGGATTTAAGTGTCTTAAAATAGGTTGACCAGTGTTCTTCACCCACCGCTTCGAACATTTCAATCGAGACAATATGATCATAAGTGCCTTTCACATCACGATAGTCGGTCAGGCTGAATTGGCAAAGATGATCGAGACCTGCCTTTTGAATGCGTGCTTGAGCAAATAAAAGTTGTTCTTTGGAGAGGGTAATCCCTTCAACTTGAGCTCCAAATTCTTTTGCCGCTAATTCGGCAAATCCACCCCACCCACAGCCGACCTCCAGCACTTTTTGGCCTGGCTTTAGGTCGAGTAGTTGGGCAATACGACGGTATTTTTCAAGCTGAGCGTCCTGAAGATCCATCTGTTCTTCGGTAAAGAGGGCAGACGAGTAGGTCATACTCGGGTCTAACCAAAGCTCATAAAAATCATTTCCCAAATCATAGTGGTAGGCGATGTTTTTTCGGCTGCCGCGCTTGGTATTGGCTCTACGCCAGTGCAGCACTCTGTTTAGAAACCTTAGCCAGGGTTTACCATCACTAAGATCTGGCATGCGCTGCTCATTTCCCAAAGCCCAGCAGATCAGCGACACTAAATCAGGACTATCCCATTCACCGGCCATATAACTTTCAGCCATGCCAATTTGACCGCCCGTTAACATGCGCTTAAAAGGGCGAAACGAATTTAGACGAATTTCGGCGCGAGGTTGGCCTTCTCGTGCTTTGCCAAATTGAATCTGTTGTCCATTGGGTAATTCTAAATCAAGCGTGCCGTAATCCAATTCCGGAAGGCGACTCAATACGGCATTAAGTAAACGACGATTAAACCAGCTTTGATCAGCCAGTAAATCCGAGCGGCTAAGTGTCTGATAATGTGATGGCTTCATGACAAGCTAACTCCTTGTGACTGAACAAGCGATACCTGATAACGAGGGTGTTCCGGACGCGGCTGTAATTTCATTCCTTTGCGCCATAGATGGAGGGCTTCCCAATGAATTCCAGCCATAACTTTCAGGGTCATTAATGGATATCGAATAAAGTTTTTGAAAACGGAATGCTTTTCAATGGCCACCCGTTGCCCGACAAAACTCGCATCAAAAAGAGCACCTTCTTTATCCGTTTGACGAATTCTGACGGCAACACTTTCTTTAGGTGGCTGCATCTGAAACTGATAATCGGTCTCCATCGGCATAAATGGAGAAACGTAAAAATCTTTGCTGGCTTGCTGGCGAATTAAACTGGCATGAGTCTGCTCAACAGGGATGAGATAACTTCTACGTTGGTTAAAAGTGTTAGAAACCTCATAGAGAATAGCTTTTAATTCACCCGTTTCATCGTAGCAATAAAAAAACGCTGAGCGGATTGAATACATAGCCAAGAATTCGAGGATAGCAAAGCAACTCAATACGACCTGCGCCCGTCATGAGTCCATTATTCTCTAACACCTCTTGAATCTGTTGCTTCAAGGGTTTCGCAGAGCCATCTCCGTGATCCTTTTCATTAAAGGAAAATAGATTAAATCGATTTACTGAAAAACCGGGTATATGGTGGAGCTCAGCCAGTTCATCTAAATCGATCAACCAAGAGCTGACCTTGTAGGTGAAACGATGCTGAACAGGGCGGATGCGATGATGCATCACTTCACCTCTGAAGATAGAGGAATTCAATCTGCGACTCATGCAACGGCCTCACGACATTCACGAACCACTGGACGTGGCTTGGTATGAACATGGATGCGACTGTTAGGGTTATCTAAATGCCATGGACGTTGAACTCCTCCAAGCGCTTCAGCAACAGCCAAGCCAGACTGAATTCCATCCTCATGGAAACCATAACCAAACCAAGCACCGGCATACCACGTATTTTGAACCCCTTGTAGATCCCAAAGACGTTTTTGTGACTCAATCGAGTCAAGATCAAATGCTGGGTGATCATATAAGAAACTACGATGGATCGATCCTTCAGCGGGTTCCTGCATTGGATTCAGTGTGACGAATAGAGGAGCTGATTCGGGAATATGCTGCAATCTATTCATCCAATAGGTAACACTGATCTCATCTGTTTTTCCCTGAGCGGAATGAGCTAAATAATTCCAACTTGCCCATGCTGCCTTTCGTTTAGGCATCAAGCTTTCATCACTGTGGAGAATGGCTCGATTACGCTGATAAGGGAAGTGCTTGAGTAGTGTTAGCTCATCATGTGTCGGTGCTGCCAGCATTTCGAGAGATTGATCGGCATGACAGGCCAGTACGACGTGATCAAAGGTTTCACGCTTACCGTGCAAATCTTCCAAGATCACCTGGCCTTGATGACGATGAATTCGGTGGATATGACTGTTCAATCGTATCGGGTTTTTGAGTGATGAAAGCACTTTATTAACATATTGATGGCTTCCACCCACTAGGGTGCGCCACTCGGGTCGATCGGTGAGCTGAACCAGTCCGTGATTCTGACAAAACCGTAAAAAGGTCTGCGCTGGATACTCCATCATTTTATCGGCAGGAGTTGACCAAATGGCAGCCCCCATAGGGATTAAATGATTATTAATAAATGACTGACTGTAGCCTTGGCTCAAAAGTAATTCGCCTAGCGTCATTTTTTGAAAGGCTTCATCTGATGCGAACCGATCTGAATGTTTGTAAAAGTGCAGCAGGTCTGTGATGAGTTTCCAAAAGCTTGGCTTTACCAGATTGCTGCGTTGGGCAAACAGACCATTAAGATCAGTTCCAGAGTACTCAAGCTTGCCATCATCCATGCTGACGGCAAAAGACATTTCAGTCGCGCGACTTTCAACATTTAGCGTATCGAAAAACTTAACTAAGTTGGGGTAGTTCACCGGATTAAAGACAATAAAGCCAGTATCAACAGCTATTTCGGAACCGTTTTTCTCAACGACTACCGTATTTGAGTGTCCGCCAGGACGATCGTCTTTTTCAAATAAGGTGACATCATGATGCTTATTAAGTAACCAAGCACTTGAAAGTCCGGATATGCCGGAGCCAATAACTGCAATTTTTAAAGGTCGCATCACTTTTACTTTCATATTCTGGCCTCATGCCGGATTGAGTTGTTTGTTTCAATTACGAATCAGTATAAGCTTGTAGATCATCCGTGTTTGAATAAACACACAAAAAAAAGTGATCAATGATCTGTGATCCGGTCTTTTCATGACATCGTAGGAGTCAAGAATGCAGGAAGATAAGCCCACAGGAGGCGACGTGAACGCAGTCATCCAGATCGCGGAGGAGAAGAAAAAACAGCAGCGTGACTCTTGGTCATCTCGCTTGTCTTCTCTGGCCGTTACACGTAGTAAATCAGAATTCGCCGCTATTTTTGAATATTTTGCTCCCAGAGTGAAATCCTACATCATGCGACTAGGTATGCCCTTAGCAACGGCTGAGGAAGTGACTCAAGAAGCGATGCTTTCTGTTTGGCGTAAATGTCATCTATTTGATTCTGCCAAAGCCAGTGCAAGCACGTGGATCTTCACCTTAGCACGAAATCAGTGTATTGATCGCTTGAGAAGAGAAAAGGCTGTTGAGTATGAGATACCGGAAGAAGAACCGGACCCTGATCAACGCGATATGGCAGAACACTCAATACTCGAAGAGCGTATGCAAATAGCCATAGCTACCTTGCCTGAAGCACAAGCTCAGGTATTGCATCTTTCATATTACGAAGGCAAGTCTCATTCTGAGATAGCCGAACAGCTAGGTATCCCATTAGGGAGTGTAAAATCGAGATTGCGTCTTGCATTCAGCAAGTTGAAGGCGCATTGGGGGGAAGAAGAATGAACATCCGTCACCATTTTGATGATGCCACGTTGATGGCATACGCGGCTGGCACCCTCCCAGAAGGAATGGCGCTGTTGGTTGCTTGTCATCTCCACTGGTGCCCTGAGTGCAGTCACCGTGTCAAGCAAGCTGAAGCTGTCGGTGGTGCCTTGCTCGACGCCATCGAGCCTAAACCACTGTCTGCAAGTGCGCTAAATGATGTATTGTCTCGTTTAGATGACGATATGGCTGCTGAGGTTTCTTCTCTAGTTCAGCCGCGGATTCTGCCAAAAGACGTTCCTGCACCTCTGCATCATTACATTCAATCATCTTTGGATGATCTGCCTTGGAAAAGGCTCGGTTATGGTGTTCACCACATCGACTTGAATCTGGGCGGCAAGGGCACAACACGATTGTTGAAGATAGCACCAGGGGTGTCAGTGCCTCATCACACTCATTCAGGCAATGAGCTGACCCTAATTCTTCGAGGGTCATACAGTGATGAAATTGGCCGTTTCAGTGCAGGAGATGTTGCAGATCTGGATGGCGAAATTCATCATCAGCCGATTGTCGATACTGATCAAGATTGTATCTGTTTGATCGCAACTGATTCGCCCTTGAAGTTCACAGGGTTAATGGGTCGTCTTGTTCAACCCTTTATTGGTTTGTGATGCCTTAAATGAAACTGGTTTGGTTGCGTAACGATCTCCGCATTCTTGATAATCCAGCTCTTTTTAATGCCTGTAACGCTCAAGAGGGCGTTACAGCGTTTGTTGTGCTTTGCCCTGAACAATGGCAACTGCATGATGATGCTTCATTAAAGCTCGCATTATGGCGTGATCAATTACGAACAGTAATCATGCAATTAAGCCAACTTAATGTGGGTTTTAGGGTGCTCACTTCACCAAAATACGATGGTGTAGTGCATTGCATTTCAGAACTGGCAAAGCAGACTCAAGCTACCGAATTGCACTTTAACTACGAGTATCCTTGAATGAGCGAATTCGTGATAAAACAGTGTGTCAAACACTGGAAAAACAGGGCGTTCGTTGTTTGGGCTATCATGGTGAGTTGATTATTGCGCCTGGTCAGGTGGTGACTGGACAAGGCGGGATGTTTAAAGTCTTTACCCCGTTTAGTCGTGCTTGGCGTCAGGTTTATTTGAAGCAAGTGCCAGAGCCCTTAGGTATGCCATCGAAGCAGTCGAACTCAAGCTCTGTGGAAACAGTGCCTGAAGATCTTGGTTGGCCAGCAGAATTAGAGCAAAAGCCCTTAAACGCTGCGCACTGGCCTGTCGGTCAAGACACCATCCATCAGCGTTTAATCGATTTTGTTGCTGAAAAAGAAAAAGACTACAAGCAACAGCGTGATTTTCCAGCCCTATCAGGCACTTCTAAAATCTCTCCTTACCTTGCTATAGGTGCTTTATCCCCTTTGCAATGTTTACAGGCGTTGAAAGTGGAGTCTAGTGATCAAGAGTGGTTGGCCAGCACTTGGCTTAACGAAATTATTTGGCGAGAGTTTTACCGACATTTGTTGGTTGCTTGTCCTAATCTGTCTCGTCTTGAACCTTTTAGGCCCGAAGTGGAAAGCCGTATCACTTGGCGTCATAATCCAGAAGGTTTTGATGCCTGGTGTCGAGGTGAAACCGGCTTTCCTATTGTAGATGCCGCCATGAAGCAGCTCTTAGCAACCGGTTGGATGCACAATCGTCTAAGAATGGTTGTAGCGTCTTTTTTAACCAAGTTGCTGGGTGTCGATTGGCGTTTAGGGGCTGCATTTTTTATGCGACATCTCATCGATGGTGACTTTGCCTCGAATCTTGGCGGTTGGCAATGGGCGTCTTCTGTAGGGGCAGATGCGGCTCCCTATTTTAGGATTTTTAACCCTCAACTCCAGAGTGAAAAGTTTGACCCCGATGGCAAATTTATTGCTAGTTGGTTGCCACAACTGGCCGCTGTGCCTGTAAAACAACGTCATCTTCCTGGCGCAGGTCAAGCCTATGGTAGACCTGCCCCCATCATCGATTACAAAACGGCTCGAAAAGCCGCTTTAGATGACTATCAACAGCAGGGATAGGTATACTCAGGTTCTTATCCCTCTGAAACTAGTTGAGAACCGATGCGAGACCCTGATCAAACAAGGCGTTTTACAGCGAAACTTTTTCAAGTCAGCTTTTGGTTGCTGTTACTGACCGCTTTGGCTTTCTATTTCAGTGGTTTCCTGGATCGCCGTGATAATCCCAACCGCCACTTGTTGCAGTATGTTCAACATGATGGTCCGCTCGAAGTCATTCTTCATCGAAATCGAAGTGGTCACTACATTGCACCGGGTCAAATCAATGGGCATGATGTGCTTTTTTTTGCTGGATACTGGAGCAACCACCATCAGTGTTCCCGAGCGTGTTGCACGTCAAGCTGGGTTAGTGCCGGGTCGCACGAGTCGCGTGACTACCGCAAGCGGTATTGTTGAAGTCTATCAGACTGAATTGGCGAGCGTACAACTGGGAAACATCCGCATGCATCAGGTTCAAGCTCATATTAATCCGCACATGCCCAGTGATATTGTGTTGCTGGGTATGAGTTTTATGAAAAACTTAGAAATGACGCAGCGCGATGGCGTGCTGACGTTAAGAATCCCATCAGAATAATTCGCTAGGAATCCATATGTCTCAATCCGTGATGAGTCCCTCAGACCTAATTAACGCCTTAAATAAGGATGTCGTTGATTTTTCACAGGTGATCGCAACCATTGAAAATTATTACGAGTTCACGCCGGTTACCTTTCATAACGGCTCCTTGACCAATGAGGCGGGTAGTAATTTAGGCTCTTGTAAAATTTTTGCTTTTGCACAGCTCAACGGGCTTTCAAAACAAGCGACCTTGAATGCATTTGGTGCTTTTTATACTGAGGATGTGTTGAAGCATCCTGAGGCTCAGGATCATCAAAACATCCGCAACTTTATGAATACGGGTTGGGAAGGTGTTGTTTTTGAAAGACCAGCGTTGAAGGCGAAGCAGGGTGTGTAGCGACATGTCACGAATGGAATGGTCGCGTTTGTTAACCACTAAACGCTATGGGCATGAATCCATAACGCCTAAAGAGATAGGGCGCAGTCATTTTCATAAAGATAATGATCGGATTGTTTTTTCCAGCGCTTTTCGTCGTTTGGGGCGAAAAACACAAGTGCATCCTTTAGCGCTGAATGACCATATTCACACCCGTTTAACCCACTCGATTGAAGTGGGCAGTCTGGGTCGAAGCTTGGGTATTCGTGTTGGTGAGTTGATTGCTGATCAACTGCCTGAATGGGTAACCCCTCATGATTTAGGCACCATTGTTCAGTCGGCGTGTTTGGCTCATGATATCGGTAATCCACCCTTTGGTCATGCTGGTGAGTATGCGATGCGTGACTGGTTTAGACGTCATGCGGATGATCAACGCTTTCGTGATTTAGCCCCTCTAGAACTGCAAGATCTGCAAACCTTTGAGGGTAATGCACAGGGGTTTCGTGTCGTTACACGGATTGAAAACAACCTGTTCGATGGTGGTCTCAGACTTACCTATCCGACCTTGGGTACCCTATTAAAATACCCTTGGACGGTCGAACGTAGTGGTCGCAAAGGGAAATTCAGTGTTTTCCAAGCTGAAAAAGAGATACTCGATCTATTAGGGAACGAGTTGGGCTTGATTCCTCTCGGTGAAAATTTCTGGTCCCGCCATCCGCTGACTTGGCTAATGGAAGCGGCTGATGATATCTGTTATGCCATTCTTGATCTTGAAGATGCGATAGAGTTGCATATTCTGACCTTTGATGAAGTGAAGCCGATTCTGTTGCAGCTCTGTGGCGACCTGTCTTTCGATGATGCCATCTTTAATTCGCAAGCGTCAGCACGTCGTAAAATCTCAGCACTGCGCGGCAAAGCGATGGAGAATATGGTGAACTCCGCTGTACTGACTTTTGGTAAATACTATGATGAGATTATGGCTGGACAATATCAGGGTGAACTTCTCAGTGATGGAGATCCAATGGTGGCAGAAGGACTGAAAACCGCCAAGCGAGTCGCACGTGAACGAGTCTTCCCAAATAATCGAAAAGCTGAGTTAGAAGTGGGTGCCTATACCACGCTCGGCGTTCTGTTAGATGCGTTTTGTGATGCAGTGTATGAGTCTCATCAGAAACAAGGTCAGGACTTAGGCTATCGAACCGAAAAGATCATGACTCTGCTGGGTATTCATGCCCCTCCAGCGGACTGGCCACTGTATGCCAGTTATATGCGAGCGGTCGATTTTATTGGGGGAATGACTGACACTTATGCGACTTATTTGGCACGTCAAATTGGCGGTGGTATTGGCCAACACCTACCGAGTTAACAGGATAAAGTAACAAGATGGCATCATTAAAAGATCAACTGAGTGGTTTGGTTTATTCGACCGAAACTGGCAAACACTGTCCTGAGTGTGGTGAACCTTTAACGGCATGTCGATGCGATGAGCTTGCCGAACAGCAACGCTTAGCGAATTTAGATGGTGTTGTTAGGGTACGTCGGGAAGTCGCAGGACGAAAAGGAAAGGGTGTTATTACCATTACGGGTGTTCCCTTGCCTGAAAAGGAGCTTAAAATTCTGGCTAAAAAGTTAAAGCAGCGATGTGGTACCGGTGGATCATTGAAAGAGGGTGTTATCGAGATTCAAGGTGATCAACGAGATCTGATCAAAACCCTGTTAGAGTCAGAAGGCTTTAAGGTGAAAATGACGGGAGGCTAGGGCTGTCGAGCGCTAGCCTTCCTATGCTTTAAAGTGAGTAGGAGATTCCTAGTGAACCGTAGCTGTGGGTGCCATTTTGGGTTCTGAACTGTTTGCTACGCCAAACGTTAGCGTAGGAAATTTTCCAACGGTCAAAGTGGGTCGCAAATCCAAGCGAGAGATCACCGGTCAAATGACGTTTTTCAACCGAATGGCTGTCACGGAAGGTGTTGCCATCCAAAAAGATATCATGCATTACCAGTCGTCCATCTAATGACACAAAGCCATGAAAACCGAATGGGGCAGATGAGCCGTTACCATTGCTCGGCATGGGTACACTGTTGTCGCCACCTGGACGAAGTGCCGAAGTACCAAAGTCGCCAGGTAAGTTGTGACCAAAACGATACTGACCACCCGTATTTAGGTAGGTCGCTACGTTGCCAAGGCTGCCACCCCCGTGAACAATAAAGTCGTGTTGCCAGCCAGGAATAATGACATTTCGAAAAACACGATTCTTATGTTCATAAACGAATTGAACCCCTAGCTCATTGCTTAACTGATTATCCCAGCCATTAAAACGCTCAAAGCCACGTACGTCATGCACAAAGTCTTGAGCTTCTTGGGCAAGAGCGGCAGGACCCACGACACCAAGATTCACTTCAAATGAATTTAAGCGATCCAAGGAGCGGGTATGGTAGCCCATGCCCAGATAGAGCCAGCCGGCGTAAGGTCGATCATTAGGATCAATTGTTGTTCTCTCCCGGTCGTCCGGAGTAAACATCTTTTGACCCAAAGAGAAAATCATACGACGACTAACTTCACCTGCATGATCATGAGCAACCGGATCGAGAGGGCTTAAAAAAACGGTTCGCATTACGCATCCACAAAGGCAGGCTTTCATCTTCGATAAAGCTATCTATATCGGGAGACACCCATGCGACACGAATACCATTGGTATACTGTTGATCCGTTCGACTAAACAGGTCGTTTTCAAAGAAGAAGTTCACCATCCAGCGTTCGCGCACCGCTTGGATCGCAACTTCATCACTGTAAAAAACTTCTTCGGCAACGACTTCTGAGTCGTTTTGATCAAACAAAGACTCATCCGCGATGGCTTGAAAACCATACATAGAACACAGCAAAACAACGCTAACGTGCGTAGCGAAGCGACTAAACAACATGATTGAGATACCCAGAAAAGAGATGTTTTAGAACAAAACTATTGTACGCTGAGTAACCAATCTTAGCTAGAGATCTTGATTGAATGATCATTATAAAAGTGGCGCTGTATGAGAAGGTCCTTCCTCAAGTAACTCTTTAAGAATCTTAAGTCCCTTCTCAAGGATGATACGGTTTTCGGGCGGTGTCACACAAATCCTAACCGCTTGCGGAGCGGGGTAGCTACCGACACAGAAAGGGTCGGATGCAATTAACGTAATACCTTGTCTTTTGGCTTCTTCGACAAAATCGACGCGCGCCAAGGTTCAGGTAAGTTTAACCAAGCATGAAATCCATAAGGGTGTGCGATGGGTGAGTAGTCGCCTAAGAGCGTTTGCAATAAGGCTTGTCGCTGTTTCACCTCTTGCCATTGCCAATCAATTAACGCATCCACATGACCCGATTCCAACCATTGACACACCAAGGCGCCGACAATGCCAGGAACCGACCAGCATTGTGCCCGTAAGGAGGCTGACAAGCGTGGCATTAAATTGGTGGGCGCACGCAAGGCACCAAAACGGATCCCTCCTTCGATGATTTTTGACACGCTGAAGATATAGAGTGAGCGCTCAGGGGCTAGATGATAAAAAGGTGTGCCACGCTGATCAGGTAACACATACTGCACGGCATCTTCTAGTATGAGTAGATCATAGCGGCGTGCTACCTCGACTAGAGCTAAACGACGTGATTCGCTCATCTGCTCGCCCGTAGGGTTGTTATACTCGGGCATCACGTAAAGCAGACGTATTTTCTGTTGTTGACACAAACGCTCCAATGCATCGGGTCTAATACCCTGAGCGTCAGTAGGAATCGGTAAGTGCTTTAAACCGAGTTGACGAGCCACGGCAATCATACCGGGATAGGTCAGCGCAGCAGATGCCACCGCTTCACCTGGACGTATCAGGGCTTGCATCGCTAAAAAGTCAGCGTGCTGTCCTCCTTCGGTCAAAATTAACTCATCGGCTGACACTGTTAATTGATGTTGGGTTAACCAAGTGGCTAGCATTTCCCGTTGTTGCAGATTGCCTTGTTCAGGTTGATACGCCAGTACTTGACGGAGCGCCACCGGATTGTTCGCTAACTTTTCTAAGCTGATAGCCAGATATTCGCTACGAGCAGGATTGGGAATCGGAATGCTTAAGGATAGATCAATACTGTCAGCGTCAGCCTTAGACAGATGGTGAAATTTGGGTTCGTCCGATTGTACACCCCGAATACGCGTGCCACTGCCAACTTTGGCTTCCGTTAAGCCACGTCTTTCTGCTTCTCGGTAAGCGCGAGAAATGGTGCCTAAGGTGACACCCAGCGCATCGGCTAGCAAGCGTTGAGGAGGTAAAGAGTCGCCCGGCTTTAGAATACCTGCAGCAATGTCTGCGGCTAATTGATCTGCCAACGCAAGATACAAGGTGTCTTGGTTTTTATCTAAGGCAGGTAACCATTGGCAACGTGCTCGTGCCTTTTCTTGGATTCTCAAACTGCTATCTCCGTGCTGCTTGGCTAGATTGTTTGGGTGACAATTAATCAATTGAACTGAATTGATACTCTAGATATGTTTGATTGTACTTAACAATTGTTAAGTTTTGAACAGTTTAATTGATAATTGTATTGATACAATTTATCAGGGAGGAGTCAACCATGTCCATCTCAAATCTGGAATTTATCAGTTTAATGCTGCCCGTGTTGGTGTTTTCATTCAGCATGTCTGTTACTCCAGGACCCAACAATGTAATGCTCACAGCATCGGGTGCTAATTTTGGTTTTCGTCGCAGTATTCCACATATGCTAGGCATTACTTTTGGTGTGATGCTATTGATGTCTGCCGTAGCACTTGGACTCGGTATTTTGTTTGAGACCTGGCCGGTGATGATGGTTGTACTGAAAATCCTCGGTAGTAGCTACCTCATTTGGTTGGCATGGAAGATCTATCATTCACCAGCACCTAACTTAAATAAGGAAGGTCAAAACAAGCCGTTAACCTTCTTGCAGGCTGCAGCCTTTCAATTCGTTAACCCCAAGGCTTGGATGATGGCGATCTCTGCACTGGCTTCATTTACCCTCAGTGGTGATGCATTTTTAGTGTCTGTGGTGTTAGTGATAGTCGCGATGGCGATTGTGAACTTGCCATCCATTGCACTCTGGGCAAGTTTTGGTGTTTTGTTAGGTCGAATCCTAAAAACGCCAATCCATTGGGCTTACTTTAACCGAGTGATGGGAGGTTTAACGGCATCCTGTGTGGTGATGATCTTGATCTGAGTCAGTGGTGCTCTAGTTAAAAGTGAGTTATAAAGTATTTTTAACTAGAGCCTAAGGTTAGAGGTTGTTGTGAACGGATATCGCAAAGTTTTGATGGGTGTGTTTTGTACAGCGCTTTTGACTCAAGGTGTTGATGCTCAAATATTGCATTACACTGATAGCTCAGGTCGTAAAATATTTGTAGATCACATCACTAAAGTACCGCCTCAGTACCGTGATCAATTAGAAGTTCGTGCCAATAGGATGACCGCAGAACAGCAAGCCGAGTTAGAAAAACAACGCCTTGATCGCATGAACATGCAACAGCTTCAGCAGCAACTGCGGCAGGTTGATCAAGCGATTGAAGCCTCTCGAACCAAGGTCACCATGAGAGGAAACAGTGTTATGGTGCCTGTTCGCGTTCAGTTAGGCGGTCGAACGGTTTCTCTTAACCTTATATTAGATACCGGAGCAACTTCCACCGTCATCCATCGTCAATCCTTGGATAGACTTCGCATCGACGCGCGCCGTGCAGGTTATGCTCGCGTAGCCAGTGGTGACATTATCGAAACCTATGCGGCTAAGCTTGATCGAATCGAAATAGGACCTTATTCACTGAGCGGCCCAAGAGCTGGCATCATTGATTATCAAGGTAGTGCTCCTCATGATGGGCTATTAGGGATGGATTTTCTGCGACAGATAGACTATCGAATCGATTTTGAAAACGAACAGGTCGTTTGGGACCCCAGTCGCTTAGCGTCATTACAAGCGACTCGGGCCGAAATTGAAGAAGCTATGCAATTGCTCGCTCAGCAAGATTAAGTTCTAACGTGGCTTTCAGTAATCTAAACAGGGTAATAGAGGCGTCTATCTCCTCTTTACGGTTGGTCAAACTCTCAATATTCAACCCTAAAGGCAACCCGAGAGGCAGGCAGGCCTCGAGTATCTGTATTAGATTGTTATGACAGATTCGAATCGATTCGGATAGGGGAGATTCGGCATCCAGTATTCTCCAGCGGGTGGCTGCTGGCACAGAAATGCCCAGCCAATGCATGAACTCCAGTGTTTTTTCACTGCCGCAAGGTGTAAAGGTTAAAATAACACGTTTAGGCTGTTCCCCTTTTGCACGACACTCTCGTGCGTACCCCGTCAGTAAATCGATGGTGGCTTGCGCATTGTAAACAGCTTGCGAGACGAAAAAAGAACAGCCCTGTTGCGCTTTTTGCATCAAACGAAGATGCTCATTGCCCTTGGCTGCATGTCGCTCAGCAATAGTGACCCCACCTAAGTTAAGGGTAGGTGACTTTCTCGAAGTACTTCATAGGCCTCGTTCAAGCTGAGGTGAATCTGTCCTTCAGATGAGGGAGCACCGACGAGAACCAAATGCTGTTGACTAAATTTTTCATGTGTTTCTTGTAGCCAAGCCTCGAAGCTACCACGATCGCGCTGTGCTACACTTTTATAAGTAATCGTTTCTCGACCCGATAGGCGTGACAAAAGGTAGCTATATTCACGAGGGTCACGTGTTTCCATAAACGGAAACGGGCGAGGTTGTTCAATCCGACTGCTTTCGTCTTGAATGTCATAGACGATGACGCCATCGTATTCGAGACGACTCAAACGAGCTAGGAGTTTTTTCAGCGATCTCGGCCATTTTCTCATCATCAGTACCGGCACTGGTGGCGTGTGCCAATGAAGTAAACTCCCTCTTGGGGATCATTTAGGGTGTCCGAAAGATTGCGATTCATAGCTTACTCAGTGTCGTGATAGATTAATATTCAGTCGCAAATAGTTTAACAATGAAACCCATTCAATAAACCTACTTTTGAATTGAAATTTTTATGAGTCAAAATGAGACAGTTTCATCACCAGAGTCGTTGTTGAAGCAAATCAACACGGATCTTCCTCTACCACCAGTAGAAAAATGGAATCCGGCGTTTTGTGGTGATATCGATATGCGTATCGCGCAAGATGGTCGATGGTTTTATCAAGGTGGCGAGATCAAACGCCCTGCGATGGTCAAAATGTTTTCGCGCATCTTATGGAAAGAGGGCGATCAATATTTTTTGAAAACACCTGTGGAAAAGGTCGGTATTCAGGTCGACGATGCGCCTTTTCAAGTCATTTCCGTCGAGCGATTGAATCAAGAGCCGATTACGCTGCGTTTTACGACCGCTACGGGAGATGTGATTGATGCCGGAGAGGAGCATCCGATCAGGGTTGAAACAGATCCCCTGACAGGTGAGCCTTCTCCCTATTTAATGATTCGACACGGCATGGAAGGGCGCATTCAGCGCGCCGTATTCTATCAATTGGCAGAGTGGGCCGAAGCGATTGAAACGGCTTCAGGAATAGAATGGGTGGTTTCGAGCCAATCTAAGTGGTTTAGCTTGGGAGTTGAGGCAGGGAGTTGAGGCAGAGGGGTGAGGCCAGTCGTGGATGCTAAGTAGCTTAATTAGCTAAACGGCTTTGATTAAAGTTTAAACACTTTCTGCCGATAATCACCGAATAGAATGCGAGGGCAGTATTATGAGCACAATTAACTCACTTCAACCATCTTTTGTTCGCACCAATGACGCGAAGCAACCCTCGATAGGTCGATCTCAAGGTGATTCAGGCCCGGAGCTCAATCAACTGCAAACCAAAATTTTGCAAACACTTGCCCAGCAGATTCCAGGAATGAATCTCGAGGGTTTGAAAAAGCTCGATGCGAATCAATTTACACCGGAAAAAGTCGCTGATCGTATCAGTAACTTTGTCGCACAAGGCATGGAGATGGCGCGTGCTCGCGGTGAGTCTGAAGAAAACATTCAAAAGCTTTATGATCGAGCCATGAAAGGTGTCGAAAAGGGCTTTAGAGAAGCCAAAGAGATTCTTAATGGACTTGGTGTCTTAAATGGCAAAATCGCTGAAGATGTAGCTAAGACTGAAGAATTAACTTTCGAAAAACTTAGAGCTTTATCGCCTGATCAGCGAATGGCTTCTGATTTGGTTTCGATGTCTGTCGCCCAGCGCTTTGAACGAGCCGATAGCTTTGAACTGAATGTCACCACAAAAGAGGGTGACCAGGTTAGAATCCGATTTGATCGTAGTGAAAGTTTTCAAGCGGGTATGAGCGTTGCCGCCGATGGTAAAGGTAACTCCGCTATGGTGTTCGATATGAGTCGTACACAAAGCTCTGGATTTTCTTTCAGCGTTGAAGGCAATCTGAATGCTGATGAAATTGATGCGATTCAAAACCTCATTAGGGATGTGAGTCAGTTATCCGATGAATTCTTCAATGGCGATGTTCAGCGTGCCTTTGAGCAGGCGGGTCAACTTTCTTTAGACGCTTCTCAACTCAGTGCGTTTGATCTCACCCTAACTCGTACCGAAGTGCGCAGTATGGCGAGCCAATATCAGCAAACTGAAAAACTCACTGATCAAACAGAAGATCAACGCCCGGGTCGTCGCTTAGGTCAGCTAGTGCAGGAACTACGCGATCAGTTTAACAACCGCATGCTTGAGTTCGTTCAGGATCAAATGGGCTTCGGCAAATCTCTGATGCAATCACTGGTTGAGCAAGACAGTCGCTTTAAATTAGCTGATGCAGAACAGCAGGGTCGTTATCAGGATAATCTTGGTAAGTTGTTGAATGTAGTTGATTCTACTAAAGAGGCTGAATAGCTGGCTGGGATGTTCTGAGGGTTTTATGAACTGGAGGTTTGATCTTGAGTAAGTTGTTGGGATGATGGATTCGGGATAGCATGACACGCCTTGAAATCGTCCCTGATGGCTCCACTGCGCCATCCATGGCGCAGAGGGTCATGCAATCCCAAACCCATCATCCCTCCACAGTTCAGTAGGTTGTTCAATGATAAAGGTCATCATCCTACACTAAGCCTTGTGCTGCGTTAAATGTGAGATTCCTCAATGTCTAAACATGTTGCAGGATTCAGGCGTTTATACCCACTCATCCAATCAACAGAGTTGTGTGGTGATGTATTAGAAAGCGTAAACACATGAATTCAATGAATCCATTAATCGATGTTATCACGGGGGTTTGGAGGGAGAGTAGGGAGTGCTGATTTGGGACCGTCTGTCGCCATGGATGGCGACAGTGAGCGGTCATGGATGACGAAAAGCGTGTCACAAATCAGCACTGCCTGCTCGCACTAACTACAATAGGCGAAGCTGACTACGATAGGCAAATCTATCAATGATAGAAGAAGCTAACTACTGATCACATCTTCACCACATCAATAAAATACCTATCGCCCTCTGGCGTCTTCTCGCGTACCAATCCATGCACGTCCGTCTCAAACCCAGGGAAGAGCGCGTTAAAATCACGTGCAAACTGCAGGTAACGAACGATGGTGCGGTTAAAGCGCTCGCCTGGAACCAGCAACGGAATTCCCGGAGGGTAGGGCGTCACTAACATCGCAGTCACGCGACCTTCTAGCTCATCAATCGACACACGCTCCACATCACGATGCGCCATACGTGCCCAAGCATCCGCCGGTGTCATTGCCGGTTCGATTTCAGATAGGTACATTTCAGTGGTGATACGTGCAACGTCATACTCTTTGTAAACCGAGTGAATCTGATTACACAAGTCGCGAAGGCCGATGCGTTCGTAGGCTGGATACTTTTTAGCGAACTCAGGCATCACGCGCCACAGTGGGCGGTTGCGGTCATAATCATCTTTAAACTGCTGAAGCTCAGTCACCATCGAGTTCCAACGACCTTTGGTAATACCGATGGTGAACATGATGAAGAAAGAGTAAAGCCCTGTTTTTTCGATGATAATACCGTGCTCGGCTAAGTATCGGCTGACGATAGCGGCGGGAATGCCCTGTTCATCAAATTCACCTTCCAGATTTAAACCCGGTGTGATGATGGTGGCTTTGATCGGGTCCAACATATTAAAACCAGATTCGATTTCACCAAAGCCATGCCACGTGTCGCCAGCATGGATGACCCAATCATCACGATCACCGATACCTTCTTCGGCAAGATAGTCAGGTCCCCAGACCTTAAACCACCAATCACTGCCAAACTCTTCATCCACCTTGCGCATGGCGCGACGGAAGTCCAAGGCTTCCAGAATGGATTCCTCAACCAGAGCATGACCACCAGGAGGCTCCATCATCGCGGCCGCAACATCACAAGATGCGATAATGGCATACTGCGGGCTAGTAGAAGAGTGCATCAAGTAGGATTCATTAAAGCGATGTGTATCCAGCTTACGCGATGAAGCATCTTGAACAAGTATTTGCGAGGCTTGTGACAAACCAGCGAGTAGCTTGTGCGTGGATTGCGTCGCAAAAACCAGTGCATTTTCAGATCGTGGACGATCACTGCCTATCGCATGCATATCTTTGTAAAATTCGTGGAAAGAGGCGTGCGGCAACCAAGCTTCATCAAAGTGAAGGGTATCGATGGTATCGCCCAGCATCGTCTTAATCGTTTCTACATTGTAAAGTACGCCGTCATAGGTACTTTGCGTGATAGTGAGAATGCGTGGATTCTTATTGACCGCTTCGCGAGCGAAGGGGTTTTGCTCAATTTTTCGCTGAATCGTTTGTGGGTCAAACTCCGATTTAGGAATAGGACCGATAATCCCGTAGTGGTTTCGGGTTGGCATTAGAAAAACTGGAATAGCACCGGTCATGATGATCGAATGAAGAATCGACTTATGACAGTTACGATCGACAACGACAATATCACCAGGCGCGACAGTAGAGTGCCAAACCACTTTATTCGAGGTAGAGGTACCGTTGGTTACAAAAAAACAGATGATCGGCATTAAAAAATACGCGCGGCGTTGGACTCACTGGCAGACACAGGACCCGTATGATCAAGTAGTTGTCCGAGTTCTTCAACGGCATTGCAGACATCGGCTCGTAATAGGTTCTCACCAAAGAACTGATGAAACATCTGTCCAACAGGACTTTTCAAAAAAAGCTACACCACCCGAATGCCCTGGACAGTGCCATGAATACGAGCTGTCGCTGGCATATTCCATTAACGCTTGGAAGAAAGGTGGCGCTAGGTTTTCTAAGTACTTTCTCGCTTCACGGATAATGTGTCGAGCCACAAATTCTGGCGTGTCTTCGAACATATGAATAAAACCGTGCAGCTCACGGAGAATATCATTAGGGATATGACGTGAGGTTCTCGTTTCACCGTAAAGAAATACTGGAATATCGGCATTACGCTTGCGAACTTCAAGGATGAAGTCACGCACGGCGTTTAAGGCGCAGCCAGATGGGTCTTCGTCGGCATCGGCAAAGTCTTCATCATCGATGGATAATATAAAGCAAGAAGCACGACTGGCTTGTTGAGCAAAAGAGGTGAGGTCACCATAACTGGTGAAACCAACCACCTCCATACCTTCATTGCTGATGGCTTGCGCCAGGTCACGAATGCCTGAGCCAGAGATATTTTCAGAACGGAAATCTTCATCGATTATGATGACGGGAAAACGGAACTTCATGAATGGCAGCCTGTGGTTCAAAGTGAGTGAAGATTGTCATTTATTTGTATGACAATACTATTGCGGGAGGCGCGTGGCCGGCTGGTTCCTGCGGGGGCTATTGTATGAAATCAAGCGGCTGCTATCTAGTGCAAAAAGTAATCGACTCGGCATAAATCTCAGATTAAAATTCGCGCAATTCAACTACCGACTGATCTTAAATGAAACTCGTATCCTTTGATGCGTTCCGAACCCTTCGTCTTCCTGACGTGACTGTTTTTAAACCAGAGCAAATGTTTCGCCAAAAAGAAGAGATACTTGCGGCTGACTGGGTGCTCTTCCCTGAATATTGGCAGGTGAATGCCATTGTTTTTGGGCTGAAAAAGAAAATTTTTCCAAGTCATGCCTCATACTTGTTAGGTCATAACAAGATTGAGATGACCCGTGCCTTTAAGCTGATGGCACCGGATAATACGCCTTGGACTGAAATTGAACCTAACACCCCCTCAAGAGCTGAAATGCTTTGGGATAAGATGGATTTACCCTTTGTGGCTAAAATTCCGAAAAGCTCCATGGGGGAAGGGGTTTTCCTGATTGAAAATAAAGCCGATTGGAATGCTTATTTGGCAAAAACGGATGTGCTTTATGTACAAGAGTATCTTCCCATCGATCGTGATATGCGGATCGTGTTGGTCGGGAAGAAATTTGTGGCTGGATATTGGCGGCTACAGGGACAGGATGGTTTTCACAACAACGTGGCTCGAGGTGGGCAGGTTGATATCAGCCCCTTACATCCTGCAGCCGTTGCACTGGCGATAGAACTAGCTGAAAAACTCGATCTTGATCATGCTGGTTTTGATATTGCCATGGTAGGCGATCATCCTTACCTACTTGAGTTCAATCGCCTATTTGGTAATACGGGCTTGCCTGATCTGCATGTGCGTGTTGCGGATGCTATTCTGGCGTATTTGCAAAGCCAGGCGGAAAAGGATGACGATCCTATCGACCCTGATCGTCCCGAACCCCCTTTACCTATTGCGGTATAAGAGATAAAAATCAGGGCGCTGGTAGCGCCCTGATTGAGATTTATCTGCCGCGTTGCATCAGTGCAGCGATACGATCATCCAGTGGTGGGTGAGTCGATAATAGCTTCATGAAGCCATCTTTCAAGTGGCTGTTAATTCCAAATGCCATCATCTGGTCTGGCATCTGATCAGGTATGCCTTGTTCTGCTTTAAGTCGCTGTAACGCGCTGATCATCGCCGCAGGACTTGCCAGAGTCGCACCTGCTTCATCGGCCCTAAACTCGCGCTTGCGAGAGAACCACGCCACAATCACCGATGCTAAAATGCCGAAAATAATATCGAACACGATTACCGTCACGAAATAGCCAATACCGCGCTCACCGCCCTGACCACGGTTAACAAAGTTGTTCACGATATGAGCAGCAATACGAGCGAAGAACATCACAAAGGTGTTTACCACCCCTTGAATGAGAGATAAGGTGACCATGTCACCATTGGCAACGTGCCCTATCTCATGCGCCATCACTGCACGAACTTCTTCCCGGCGAAAGCGTTGCAATAAACCTGTACTTACTGCAACCAGCGCATCGTTTTTGTTCCATCCAGTCGCAAAGGCATTAGACTGTTGAGAAGGAAAGATGCCGACTTCAGGCATTTTAATGCCTGCTTTCTCAGATAGCTCTGCTACCGTCTCCATTAACCAGCGCTCATCTTCATTGCGTGGCTGGGTAATGATCTGAGTATTGGTTGATTTTTTGGCCATAAACTTGGACATAAATAACGAGATAAATGATCCCGCAAAAGCCAAACACAGCACAAAAAAATCAGCAGTGATGTCAAATTTAAACCACTACCTTGAAGGTAATGATCGACCCCTAGAATGCTCAGTGTAATGCTCGCGACTAACAGCACGGCAAGGTTAGTGGCAAGAAAGAGTAATATTCTCATCGTCATTAAGTTCCATAGTTTAAGCAGATTTAAAATTTGTTATTTAGATGGGGGCAGTCGGGCAAAGTTTCAACCTGAAAGGCACGAGATGCTTAGCTCAGGGGATAAGCATCTCGACACGTTGATTATTATGATGGTTACAGATTAGCGACTTGCGTTTCTATCGCGGAACGAAGCTCTTGATATGGTTCTAGGTTCTCGGGTCTGAAAAAAAGTTTGTAGAACTGTCTTTCTGCAACTTGGTTATGCGTCTTGCTTTTAGGGTCGAGAGAAAGCGAATAAACATAGTTCATTTGTAAGTGTATGACCGCGGTGTGCATTGGCAAATCAATAGGTCGCTGGTCAAGATCATAACGTACTTTATTTTCTTTCAGGGTATAAAAAGATGCCTCGGCCACTAAATTGAGGTTGAGTAGAAAGTTAGAGGTTACAGGCACGATATGGCGCTTATCGATACCATTGTGCTGCATGGAAATACCACTGTTCTTTTTGATTTTAATAAACATATTGGCTGTCTTTCCTAAGTTAATCGTTTATCCCAAACTACCTTAATGAGTATAGACCGAGTGTGTGAGAAAAGATCTACTGCTCGTAGGTTTTTAAAAAGTTTGCAATGCGTTCAATCGCTTCGCTCAACAAATCAACTGTCGGTAAGAAAACCAGTCTGAAATGTTGTGTGTCTTCCAAGTTAAATCCAGTACCTTGGACAACCAATACCTTTTGTTGTTGCAACAAGTCTAGGGCAAATTTTTCATCATTTTGAATTGGGTACATCTCTGGATCGAGTTTAGGGAACAGATAGAGTGCCCCTTTCGGTTTAACACAGGACACCCCAGGTATATCGTTCAGCATTCTGTGCGCCAACTCCATTTGTTCGTGCAAGCGCCCACCTGGCACAATCAGTTCACTAATACTTTGATAACCACCTAACGCCGTTTGAATCGCATACTGTGCGGGAACGTTTGCGCAAAGACGCATGCTAGCCAGCATGTCTAATCCTTCAACGTAATCTCGTGCACGATGTTTAGGCCCGCTAATGATCATCCAGCCTGAGCGAAAACCTGCTGCTCGATAGGTTTTGGATAGGCCATTAAAGGTGAGACACAAAACATCCTCAGCGAGGGATGCAAGCGAGGTGTGTTCCGCACCGTTGTAAAGTATCTTGTCGTAGATCTCGTCCGCGAAGACAATAAGATTGTGTTCGCGAGCGAGTTCTAATATCTGAAGTAACAAGGATTCAGGATAAAGAGCGCCGGTAGGGTTGTTGGGGTTAATGACAACAATTCCACGAGTATGCTCTGTGATTTTGCTGCGCATGTCCTCTATATCAGGATACCATTCGTTGCTTTCATCACAGTGGTAATGAACAGGTGTGCCGCCAGATAAGCTCACGGCTGCTGTCCATAATGGATAATCGGGGGAGGGGATGAGCATTTCATCGTTGTCGTTCAATAGCCCCTGCATGGCCATCACAATGAGTTCAGAAACACCATTGCCGATATAAATGTCTTCAAGTGTCACGTGCTTGATCGATTTGCGTTGACACTCGTGCATGACAGCCTTGCGTGCCGAAAAAACTCCTTTAGAGTCACAGTAGCCTTGTGATTCAGGTAAGTTCAGAATCACATCCTGAACGATTTCTTCCGGTGCGTTAAAGCCCCAAGGCGCTGGATTGCCGATATTCAGTTTGAGGATGCGATGCCCTTCATCTTCTAAGCGCTTGGCTTCTTGCATGACGGGGCCGCGAATGTCGTAGCAGACGTTAATGAGTTTGTTAGATTTGCGAATAACAGGCATGATAATAATCCTGCGCTCCATCCAAGGCGCTGTGACGTATAGATAAAGAAGGGCCGGACGGATGGCCCGAAGGCGCTTATGATACGCGCTGGCCGACTAAATTCAATGTTCTAAGCCTGTTTCTCAAAGAAATATTCTGTGGAGTCACTTATGGTAAATAAAACTGATGATGCTGTGATGGCAGAGGAAGTCAATTGGCAGGAAAAACTTTCCCCAGAAGCCTTCTATGTCTGCCGACAAAAGGGAACTGAACGACCCTTCTCAGGTGAGTATGACAAGTTTAATGAACCAGGACATTATCACTGCGTTGCTTGCGGTCAGTTGCTCTTTAGCTCAGAGCATAAGTTTGATGCTGGATGTGGTTGGCCCAGTTTTTGGCAGGTGGCTCAAGAGGGTCTAGTCAATACCTATCAAGATCGCTCTCATGGCATGATTCGAACAGAGGTAACTTGCTCCGGTTGTGAGTCTCACTTGGGGCATGTTTTCGAAGATGGGCCTGAGCCCACTGGTTTGCGTTATTGCATCAACTCAGTGGCGCTCAAGCATAAACCGCTTTAGGTCGATCAACGCGCTCCAGCGATCATGAAGCGTGTAAACTCTGGATCATTGAAGGCTTCAAATAGAGCATCACTGGCCAGCGCGTTGATAAACTCAATAGATCTGGACTCAGTTGGTGTAATGACGATCTCTTCTCTGCGATTAGATTCAAAGCGACCATTGTAGCGTCTGTTGCCATCGATGACTTGCATGCTCACACGCATGTTGCCCACTAATTCACGACGGATACCATCACTGCGAAGGTTGTAGCTTAAATGATCTATGGTCAAAGTGAGTTGGGCATTAGCATTTGATGTGGTCACGACGCCCATTCGATTAAGCGTTTGTGTGGCTGCTCGTTGAATTTCATTTCGAATGTTATCCGTTACCCAAACAGGGACCTCATTACCCAATCGATCAGCCACTGTGCCGATTTTCAGTTGTAGAGAAGGGTAGTTCACATCCACACGAACAGGCACGGACTGGGGTAAACGAGGGGCTGAAACCACCTCTGGAGAAAGATTGATTCGGTGAGGAGACGGGCCAGAGCAGCCAGTCAAAAGGCTCGCAAAAAAAACAACAGCAATTAAGCTCACTAAGCGCACGATAATACCTCTCATTCAAAGGGTATGGGTTCAAGTTGTCTAATAAATTCAGCCAAAGAATTGGCAAGTCGCTGATGAGGTGGCTTTCCAGGTGACTCTAACCAGATACTGCCATCAGCGTTGTCTAAACTCAGCACTAGATTACCATCGGGTAGAGTGACTGCAAAGAACAGTGTTAAAGGTAATTTTCGACGTTTCTTTTCCAAGGCGTGACCGATGAGGTTGGCTCTTAGGCGCTCAAGATCCTCTGGGTTCCATACTTGAATCAAAGAAAGCTCACCCTGGGAGGCTTTTGCGGGTAATGGATCAGACCAAAATACACTGTAATAGTCTTTGATATCAGGATGTATGTCGGTTTCCAGTGCGAGACTTAAGCGTTCAAACATGTCATTAGCGACCGTTTGTTGAACCGGCTTCCAAAGCGTTAAAACCCCCTCATCAGCCTCATGCTGCCAGCACTCACTCGGCCACTCTTTATCATAAGGCAGTTGTGGCCAACCGGTTTCTTCGCACATCCCGGTGACTTTTTGCATAAATTGCTTAAGTGCTAGATGGACTTCAGATGGTTCTTTACTCATTACTAAACTCGTTTGTAGATGTTGACTCTTAGTCGTTGCTAATTTTGTCGGTCGATGAGGTACTGTATTGGCTGATAGATTTTTTAGCAAGATGAGTCCAAAAGAGTTGGTGTATTGGTTGTCATGAGACCGTGTGACGCCATGGATGGCGTCAGCGAGCGGTCAAGGACGACGAAAAGCGTGTCGCATGACAACTAATACATCAACTAAGCTAATCCTCACTAAATCGATCAAAAAACAAACAAAAATAAAAAATTATAAAAAATATGCGTAGAAGGGTTTGACAATGTTCAGAAATTCATTAGAATTCGCACCTCGTTACGGGATGCAAAACAGCACACCGAAACGACATGCAAAAGCAGTGATAAAAAGTGGAGCGGTAGTTCAGTTGGTTAGAATACCTGCCTGTCACGCAGGGGTCGCGGGTTCGAGTCCCGTCCGTTCCGCCATTTCTTTAAGGTTTCCTAGTAGACCTATGCCTCAACAGATGAAAATTCCAATTCAAAAGTTTGATTTGCCATTATGGCATCACTTTGATGTGGAGTTCTCATTGATTCGGCTTGATTTGACTCATCCACACGTCAGTGGAAATAAATGGTTTAAACTTCAGCCAGCTCTAAAGCAAGCGCGTTTGTCATCACACACCCCGCTACTGAGTTTCGGTGGCGCTTATTCAAATCATCTTCATGCTTTAGCCTATGCAGCCTGTCAAGAAGGGCTCACTGCTATCGCTATAATTCGTGGTGAAGAACCTTCTGTTTATAACCCTACACTGCAAGACCTCAAACGCTGGGGAATGCAACTACATTTTGTCTCCCGAGCTGAATACGCAAAACGTTACGATCTTGAATACCAAGAGTACCTAAAACATAAGTTTGGAAACTTTCAGTTGATCCCTGAAGGAGGCAGTAGTGCTGAAGCTGTGCATGCCTGTGCTAGGATTTGGGATGTTATCCAGCAGGATCAAACCTTTCCAGATTTTCTGGGGTGTGCCATGGGTACTGGTGCAACCGTATCGGGTTTAATCAGTGATAAGCCAGAGAGTGTTAAAGTAATAGCGGTGCCTGCAATTAAAGTTGATCACACAACGGCTTTGGCAATGCTGAATGATCATTGGCTCAAGAGCGACCTAAAACCAAAAGACGGTTTCCAAGTGCTTGCAGGCGATTTACCCTATGCACGTATTAGTCCTATGCTAGCCGCACTATGGCAAAGGCTATTTGCATGTTATGGTGTTGAACTTGATCCAGTTTATACGCTTCGTGTATACCATCGGTTAAGTCGGATGTTACTGCAAGGTGCTTTTCCCAGAGGGACGAAAGTGGCTTTGCTCCATACCGGTGGTATTCAAGGCCTTCGAGGGTCAATAGATAGGTTGAGTCGTTTAGCAAATGTTTACCATGGACCGTTACCGATATAATAACTAATTGTGAACTGCATACAGGGTGAGTGACTGATGGATAATTTTCGAAATATAGGTTTAATCGGTCGTCTTGGCAGTAAAGCTGTCATCGATACACTGAAACAACTGATTCGATTTCTGGATGATCGTGGTTTAAACGTCATATTGGATGAAAAAATTGCTGAAGTCATGCCCGGTCATGGCAGACAAACTTGTAAACAAAAAATGATGGGTGAGATATGCGATCTCGCCATCGTGGTTGGCGGGGATGGTAGTTTGTTGGGTGCTGCTCGTTCCCTACGCTCGCAGCAATATTCCTGTGTTAGGCGTTAATAGAGGGAACCTGGGCTTCCTAACCGACATCTCCCCTCAAGAGATCGAAACCCGAGTGGCTGAAGTGCTTGGCGGAGCTTACAGTGTTGATACTCGTTTTTTATTAGATGTATCTATCCGCAGAAAAGGAGAAACCATTGGTGAATTGGTTGCTCTAAATGATTGTGTGCTCCATCCGGGTAAGGCGACGCGGATGATCCAATTTGAACTTTATATCGAAGGACAGTTTGTCTATACGCAACGATCTGATGGTCTAATTGTTGCGACACCGACAGGTTCAACTGCTTATGCGTTATCGGCAGGTGGACCTATCATGCATCCAAAGCTTGATGCGTTGGTGTTAGTACCCATGTTTCCTCATACCTTATCGAGTCGTCCTATTGTTGTGAATGGAAACAGTGAGCTTAAATTGGTGATCAGTGAAGAAAACGCGACTTATCCCACGATTTCATGTGATGGTCAGTCCGATTTTAGTTTGATTCCGGGTGATGTGATCTCTATCCGTAAAAAAGCGCATAAACTCAGATTGTTACATCCAAATGATTACAATTTTTACCAGACTTGCCGTGAAAAACTAGGCTGGAGTTCTAAGCCCGGTTAAGGTGTTTAGTCATGGCAGTGTTAGGAGATGTTCGTGAAGAACAGTAGGTACGAAGGATACGATATTATTGGTGATGTGCATGGTTGCGCCATCAGCCTACGTATTCTATTAAATCGCTTAGGTTACACCCAACGCAACGGTATTTATCAGCATCCTAGTCGTCAGGCAATTTTTGTCGGTGACATTATTGACCGTGGACCACACATTCGTGAAGCATTGCACATTGTCCGAGATATGGTGGATGCAGGCCATGCTCAGATCGTGATGGGTAATCACGAATATAACTATATCTGTTATACCACACCTGCCCCCAGTGGCTTTGCCCAACCCTATTTGCGTAAACACTCCTTGCGGAATGCAAGAATACTGGAGGCAACTCTAGAGCAGTTAGCCAACTATCCTGATGATCAGCGTGAGTTCTTACACTGGTTTGAAAATATGCCCGTGTTTCTAGAATTTGACTATTTTAGGGTCGTTCATGCCTGTTGGCATCAAGAGTTAATTGATCGTTTTGTCTCGATGAATGAAGGTAACAGAATGCGAAGAGGTTTTCTCTTCCGTTCGGCTGTAGGTGATTCGCAAGAGCACGATATCATGGATATTCTACTGCGAGGAACGCATCTTGAATTGCCTAATAAAGAGATCATGGTCAGTAAAGATGGATATGAACGTAGTTTTTTTCGAACTAAATTCTGGTTGCGCGATCCCTACTATTTGAATGATGTCGTTTTTCAACCTGATCCGTTACCGCCGCATATTGCGAAGTTACCCTTAACCCGAGAGCAGCGCAGCGAATTGATCTGCTACAGAGAAGATAACAAGCCTTTGTTTATAGGTCATTACTGGTGTCAAGGCGAACCAGAACCTCTAGCGCCCAACATTGCCTGCTTGGATTATAGCGCGGTTAAATTTGGCAAATTAGTCGCCTATCGTATGGATGAAGAAACACGTATCCAAAAAGATAAATTTATCTGGGTTGATGTGGCAAGAGAAGTGGCGATCGATGACTAAGAGAGTTTCTTAATGCCTTGGCAAAAAAGCGGATTAACACTGAGTTTAATCCTTATCAGTGTGGCGGTTTCCTTAGTGATTGGCTTTGGTGACAACCGTGAATGATGCGTTTGTTTACCTTTACAGACTTCAACGTTAGAGGTCAGCAGCTATTCCACCATACCTTCAGTGCAATGCTCTCTACCGGGCAATGGTGGCGGTTAGTCACGCCTGCTTTTATGCACTTTAGCGAACTTCATCTAGTCTTCAATCTGCTGTGGATTTGGGTTGTTGGTAGTCGAATAGAGCAGCTTCATGGGCGCTGGGTGTTACTGAGTTTATTTCTGAGTGCGTCGATTCTTTCCAACTTGGGACAGTTTTTTGTCAGTGGACCCATGTTTGGCGGTATGTCTGGAGTTGTCTATGCAGTTCTAGGATACAGTTGGTTTTGGGACAAACAGGGGTATCGTCCTCGTTTTGGTTTACCCCAAGGATTAATGGGATTTATGTTGATTTGGTTAGTGCTTGGATACTTAGGTGTACTCCAGCTAATCGGTATGGGTGCAGTCGCTAATACGGCACATTTGGTAGGGCTGTTAGTCGGATTGCTATTTGTGTTGCCAGTACAACTACTCAAGCGATCTCACACACACTGAGTCGTGATGAATTTGGAGCAATAAAATGACGTTTGATGACATGATCGATGCGATGACAGTTGAAATTTATGAGTCGATGAAGCACTCGATTGAAATTGGTAAATGGCCTAATGGAACAAAACTGACTCCAGAACAGAGAGAGCAGAGTCTTCGTGCGATTATTGCTTATGAGCATAAGCGTAACATTCCAGAGAATGAGCGTGTTGGTTTTATCGATAGAACACGTCCAGATGGCAAGCAGCATGGTTCAGACCCGCTTCAACCTGATGTGCTGAAAATACTCAACTCTTAAGGAAATAACCCTCATGTCTGCTAAGCCAGTTATCTATTTAAAAGATTACACAGCTCCCTATTATTTGGTTGAAACCCTAGACCTTACCTTTGATCTGGCTGAAACTGCTACTCGTGTGACCAGTAGACTGAAGGTAAAAAGAAACAGTCATGCTTTACCTAAAACGGAGTTAGAGCTTCACGGGCATGAGTCGGTTGAGTTGGTCAGTATAAAACGAGACGGCGAGACCATCGACTCCTCATCCTATCGTCGAGAGAAAGAGTCGTTATTTCTGTCAGGTCTACCCGACTCCTTTGAGCTTGAAATTGAAACCTTGATAAACCCTCAAGGAAATACTGCCCTGGAGGGACTATACCTTTCTGATGGTATGTATTGTACCCAGTGTGAAGCAGAAGGGTTCAGGCGAATCACTTTTTATCCGGATCGTCCCGATGTTATGGCTAAGTTCACGACGACCTTAATCGCCGATGCCAAGCAATTTCCGATTCTGCTGAGCAATGGAAATCCAGTTGCTAAGGGTTCGTTAGAGAATGGAAAACACTGGGTTAAGTGGGTCGATCCTTTTCCAAAACCGGCCTATCTCTTTGCTTTGGTAGCGGGAGATCTAGCATGCCTAGAGGATCACTTTACGACCGTTTCGGGTAAAGAAGTAACGCTGCAGATCTTTGCAGAAGCGAAGGATCTTGACAAGCTGGCGCACGCTATGACCGCCTTGAAGAATTCGATGCGTTGGGATGAGCAGGTCTATGGTCGAGAGTATGATCTTGATATCTATATGATTGTAGCCGTAGACTTTTTCAACATGGGGGCGATGGAAAACAAAGGACTTAACATCTTTAATACGGCTGCGTGTTAGCTCATCCAAGAACAACAACAGATGCTGGATTTCAACGAGTTGAATCCGTGGTCGCACACGAGTATTTCCATAACTGGTCAGGAAACCGAGTCACTTGCCGTGATTGGTTCCAGTTAAGTTTGAAAGAGGGTTTTACCGTTTTTAGAGATCAATGCTTCTCTGCTGATATGCATTCTGCTGTTGTGCAGCGCGTTGAAGAGGTAGGTATTTTACGCACGGCTCAATTTGCCGAAGACGCAGGCCCTATGGCGCATCCAGTCCGTCCGGCTTCATTTATCGAAATTTCTAACTTTTATACCCTAACGGTATACGAGAAAGGTGCTGCGGTTGTTCGTATGCTGCACACCTTGTTAGGTCCAGATCTATTTCGTCAAGGTTGTGATATTTACTTTGAACGCCATGATGGTCAAGCGGTCACCACAGATGATTTCGTTAAAGCGATGGAGGATGCCTCGGGACGTGATCTCACCCAGTTCAAACGTTGGTACAGTCAAGCCGGTACACCTCGATTGACCGTCACCGATCGTTATGATGCGTTGAACAAACGTTACGAGCTGACCGTCAATCAATACTGCCCGCCCACGCCTGAAGCACAAGAAAAATTACCTTTTCACCTTCCTTTTAGTTTGGGGCTGTTGCGTGCCAATGGATCGTCTTTCACATTTGAAGGTGGTGAGACGACCAAAACACTTGAACTAACAGAGGCGCAGCAAACCTTTAGTTTTGAGGGTATCGATGAGAAACCCTTGCCCTCTTTGTTAAGAGACTTTTCGGCTCCGGTAAAATTGAGCTATCCCTACACCGACGAGCAACTGGCTTTCTTACTGAGTCATGATGACGATGGTTTCAATCGATGGGATGCAGGGCAGCAACTTGCTCTTCGTCTCATTAATCAATTGATTGATGCCTATCAGCAGGGTAGAGCACTTGAGCTGCCCCAAGCTTTTGTCAATACATGGAAACTTCTTCTAGAACAAGCGCCTGAAGATCCTGCCATGTCTGCTTTATTGATGACCTTACCCAGTGAAGCTTACATAAGTGAATTGGCAACCGAGATTGATCCAATCGCCATACACAAGGTACGTCAGTTTATAAAATCTGAGCTGGCGCAACGTTTTAGAGCAGAGTGGCTTGAGCTTTATCAACGGCATGATAGTCATTTGCCCTATTCGGCTGTTCCCGCCGAAATGGCAAGAAGAAGCCTCAGAAACTTGTGTTTAGGCTATTTGATGTCAATTGATGATGCTGCACATTTGGCCTTGGCTGAACAGCAGTTTGAGACAGCCGATAACATGACCGATCAGTTTGCTGCATTGATCAATATTGCGCACTCTCCATTCAATGAGTCGTCAGAACAGGTGCTGGGTAACTTTTTAACACAATGGCAGCACGAATCTTTGGTGATGAATCAATGGTTAATGGTTCAGGCAACGGATCCTAAACCGGGTACGCTGTCTAAAGTTGAACAATTGCTGCAACATCCGGTCTATGATTCTCGTAATCCAAATAAAATACGTTCTGTGATAGGTGCATTTTGTAATCAAAATGCGATTAACTTTCATGCAGAGGATGGCAGTGGCTACCGTTTTCTGGCCGATCACATTATTCAGCTAGATGCTCAGAATCCTCAGATTGCTGCGCGTTTGCTGACACCCTTGACGCGATGGAAACGTTTCAGTCAAAAGCGTCAAGCGATGATGCAGGCTCAGTTACAACGCATCATGGATTCTGGCAACCTGTCGGGTGATGTTTACGAAGTGGTGAGTAAAAGTTTGTAAAAATGATGTCTTTAGTCAAAGGTTGTAGTGATCGGACTCGATCCTAAGCACAGCCTCAGATATACTCAATCAAAACTTAGAAAATAATATAGTCAGGAAAAGAGAATGCAAAAATTTCTACCGACCGACCAAAAGTTCGATCTTCAACAAAACTTTCGCCGTGCGTTGAAGTGTCAAGAGCAATTAAGTACGGCTAAAGAAGCCGTCAAGGAAGCAAAACGTAGCCGTGTTTGGATTGTTGCCCTGATCATCATCATTTTCGCGATGGGATCTGACTTTTTTCTAGGTGCTTCGGCCGCTTTGTTCGCTCACTATTTCTACAGAATTATTCGTGCTTGGTACTCTGTAAGCCGCGCAGAGGAGTCGCTTGAAGAAAATGAGCGCTGGTTTAGTTCTAAGGGATTGAAACTTGAGGGACGTGTTCTATATTTCCGTGAAGACACTCTGCTCGAGAACCCTCTGGATCCTTTTGATGACGAGTTGTTCCGTTAATCAATTTGTCTAAACGCTGTTGATGAATGTCATTTTATTGATATTGGTCAACAGCGATTGTTGCAACTGCGTTATATAGTCAAAGTCATGCCAATAGAGGAGAGCGTGACATGAACATATTAGAGCAGTTACATCAAGATCACATTAATCTCAGTCGCCTATTAGAAGTGATGGAAATAAAATCCAGAACTTAAGGCAGGAGATTCTCCCAATTTTCAACTTCTTTCCGAGCTGGTTGAATACATCGGTAACTATGCCGACCAGTTTCATCACCCGCGTGAAGATCATCTCTATCATTACTTTGCCAAACGCGATGCCAGCTTAGATTTGCATTTACAAAGCTGTGAAGCTCAGCATGCTGATCTAAAAAATCTTTCAAATGAAGTCTTAGAAACGGTCAATGCTGTTATGCATGATGCGGTTATCCCTATGTCGGAGTTTATTGCACGGTTAGAGTCATTTGTTCAGCGTGAGCGAGCGCATATCAATTTTGAAGAACAAACGATTTTTCCAGCTATTCAAGCACTCTCTGAACAGAAAGATTGGGTTGCTTTAGCACAAGCGCTTCCTCAACCTGAAGATCCATTGTTTGGTGAAAAGCAGGGTGAAAATTATCGTGAACTGTATAAAGCGATGATTCAGGAGTTAAATGCGGCTTAACTAGGATGATGGATAAATCAAGGCTAATGCTTGAAAACGGACTTGGTTACGGCCGTTACGCTTACCGACATAGAGAGCTTGATCTGCGGTTTGGATCAGGCTTTCGGTAAGCATGGAAACATCACCCAACTCTGTATGGTGTTTTTCACAAATCGTTACACCTATAGACGCTGTAATCTGAATGGCTGTACCTAAATGACCAGTAAATGGCGTGTCTTCAATAACCTTTCTTAAATTCTCAGTGACCTTAATCGCTTCTGCTTGAGGACAGCCAGGTAATAGAACGGCAAACTCCTCACCACCATATCGAGCGATAGAGTCAGTCTCACGAAGATTTTCTTTTAATAGCTGAGCCATATCTCTCAGAATTTTGTCGCCACTCAAGTGACCATGGGTGTCGTTGACGGGTTTAAAGTGATCAATATCGAGTAACACACAAGCCATTGGCTCTGCCGTGCGGCTACAGCGCTTTATTTCTCTTAAGAGTTGTTGACTGAATGCGCGACGATTAAGGGATCGAGTTAAGGAGTCAATACTACTCAGTCGTTGCAGTGTTTCACGGCTGATGGCATTCTCGATACATACAGCCACCACTGAAGCCAAGTGTGATACGTAATCATAACGTAGCAGGCGGTTATATCGTTGCGGATCAGAACTGCCTAAACACAGGCTGCCTATTAAGCATCCTTCTCTAACTAAAGGTAACAAAGCACAGGATTCAATCGATGGCTGTGACGGAAAGCAAACTTCTAAAAGGCTTGGATTTACTTCTCCACAGTAGGGTGTAACCTCAGGAAAAAGCTGATGAAGTTTATGGGGTGTTCTGAGTAGGGTCAGTCCTTCAAAATGATTAAATCGTTCAGATCCATCAAGGAGCTCTTGCACCGTGTCTTCGGGATCAAACAACATCAGCGAAATACTGCAGAGTAAAAACTTATGTCTGAAAAGATGAAGAAGATAATTTAACAGTTCAGCGAGCGTTGTGCAGGAGAGCAGTTCTAATTCAGCTTCAAAAAAGGCTTTCAGCAACTGCTCATTTTGCTCCGCTTTGTGATGCAAAATGCTCACGCGTTGCCGGAGTTCTCGGTTTTCTTCAGCAATCGAACTGTCTAGTGACATGGATGAAATACCTGATCGGTTCAGAAATGTCGTAACATATTGATCAACGGGCAATCTGGTAATTTAGCAAATTCGTACTAGTGTATATAAAAAATGTGTAGGAGAGAATGAAATGCGTATCTTGATCTCTGGTGGGAGTGGATTTATTGGACAGGCGCTAGCAAAAGCCCTTCAGCAGCGCGGAGATCAAGTGGTGATTTGGTCAAGAAAGCCACAATCCGAACTAGGCTGGGTCTCTAAACTTGAGGAGATTAAAGAGCCGATAGACGTAGTCGTTAATTTAGCAGGTGCCGGTATTGTCGATAAGCGATGGACGCCTGAACGAAAACAGTTGTTAAGGGACAGTCGTATTCTGACGACCAAAAAACTAGTGGATTGGATCGCATCTCAGGATCAAAAACCGTCTACTTTTATCAGTGGTTCAGCAATTGGCTATTATGGTAGCCAGGCAGAAGGTGCGTTATCAGAGCAGGCTACGCCAGTAAAAGGGTTTACCCATCAGCTTTGTGCAGACTGGGAGGCCGAAGCGATGAAAGCTGAAGCTTTGGGGATCAGAGTCTGTTTGATCCGAACAGGTGTGGTGCTCGGTGCTAACCAAGGGGCGTTAAAGAAAATGCTGTTGCCTTTTAAGTTAGGCTTGGGTGGTCCGATAGCTTCAGGTAAACAGTGGATGTCATGGATCCATATTGAAGATGAGGTCAGTGCGATCTGTTGGTTGATTGATCAGCCATCACTCAATGGCCCTTTTAACTTAACGGCACCAGAACCCGTCAGAAATAAGCTTTTTTCCAAAACATTGGCACGAGCGCTTAATAGACCTGCATTTTTTACCCTTCCCGCTGTAACCATGAAGCTGATGTTGGGTGAGGCCAGTGAGCTTCTGCTTGAAGGACAGTGTGTTATGCCTAATCGCTTGATTGACTCTGGCTTCCACTTTAAGTATCCGCGGCTAGAGACTGCGCTCGCTAGTCTCGTTTAAGTTTTTCAAGACTACCGTAAACGACGATGGCGAAGTGTTTTGACGGCTTCGAGCAGTAAATCACCTCGCCACAGATGTTCTTGTGATTGCTTGATGTGTTCTTCAAGATCCAACAGCAGGTAGTTGAGTGTTTTACTCACATTTGCCTGATAAATGGAATCAGGTCGGGTAATGTTTTTGTCTGGCCAGAAGCTAGCTGCCCAAATCACAAGCGCGCCCCGTGCTTTCTGGCAGGCATTATCTTGGCATGCCACCATTAATACTCTAAATGCGTTGGCTTCAGCATCAGCAAAGGTGTCCACTTGGCGACTTGTCTTTTTAGGCGTCGTAGTTTGAATCTCTTCCCTTGAGTTGTTTATAGCTGGCTTTTGTTTGAGTGGACGACTCATAGGTTTCTTGGTCAGAGTTTGACCTTGTTTTTTTAGCACCTGAGCCTGTGTTTTTTGGCGAAAGCCGAATAAAGCCGCAACAAGAACCACAATAAAGAGTATTCCACCAATCAAAATTTGTAGCCAGAAAGGTGTGTCTTCACTGGTCGTTTGTGATTGAGTTGGTTGAACAGTCGTGACCTCTTCGACACTAACCTGCTCAATATGCTCATGGACGGTTTGTTCTAATGATGGCACTGGGGAAACAGTTTGTCTCACCGTTTGGCTTTGAGTGTCCCACCAAGTGACGGCGCTAATAGGATGTGATACTGAGCCATGAGTAACTGCGGAGACTAGCCAAATCTCAGTGAGTTGACTCGATACACCTTGACGAGAGCTAAACTCTTGGAGGTTTCGTTCTATGAGTTGGTAATCCTGTCGATTGGCGGCATCAAGAATAAATGTGGGTAGTTGATGAGGTAGGGCGCCCGCTGCTGTGATAGACACGTGCCGAAGATGATTATTCTGCAAAGTCTCAATTGAGTAAGCCGTATCACTCAGCAATAAGCTTTCACTAGGAAGCCAGTTGGGTAAATCAAGCGCAGGTAGTACGTTAATGAGCGGAAATTCCGTGGTTAATATCTGGCTGGATTGATCAAATGGCGAAGGAAACCTGAGGCTAGGTCCCATGGCATTTAACTCGCCACTTTCACCTGGGAAAACTGCAAAATGAATGGTGGTGTGATAGCTATTTCGATCCGGACCTGTTTCGATACGGGTATAAGGTTCGCCAAGTGTTCTGACCCGTCCCTCTTCAAGTTGGGGCGGAATAATATCAGCTGTTTCGAGGTAAAGGTTCTTCGTGAAAAAATGTGTAAGCTGACTAAAAGTTGGGCATGCTGATAGAGCTGGTTTCTATCAGTTTCAAGCGCCAGTTGCACCGGTGGATTAATGCGTACCTCGGCACTTAGGAAAGCGCTACAAAAAAAAAGCAGAAAACTTAGCAATATTCCTTGCGTAACTAACTTGATCATATAGTCTTAAGTAGTAGTTAATTGTTAACTCATTATCAGGAAAGGCTATTCAATGCGCAATTACCCTTTGTGCAAAGGTATAGCAAAAATCAAAAAAAGAGAGAGAGATATGCCCCTTAACCTTGCGGAATCTAAGGAAACGCTCCTAGAGCGTCTTAAAGAAGATATCAATAAACGTTTAGCGGATAGCAAATCTGAACTACTGAAGCAGTTTGTAGACAGTTACTATCGCAACACCCCCGAAATGGATCTGCAAAAGTGGCGTCAAGATGATCTTTTAGGTGCCACTCTGGATATGTGGGAATTTATTCAGGATGCGCCCACCGACACACCCAGAATCAAAGTGTTTAATCCTGATTATGAGCGACATGGGTGGCAATCCACACATACGGTGATCGCTGTTGTCTCTACCGATCGTCCTTTTATTGTTGATTCGTTGCGCATGGAGCTTAACCAGCAAGATCTATCAATACATGCCATCAATAACGTTGTTCTCACGACTCAGCGCGATGCAAAAGGTAATTTAACGGGTTTCAAAAAAAGATAAGGGTTCAGCTGAGTCAGTTGTGGCGATTGAAGTGGATCGTCATACAGACTCAGAGCGATTAGAGCAGATAAAAAATTTCGCTATTAGCGGTATTAGATGAAGTAAAAGCCTCAGTCGAAGATTTCCAACCCATGCTGAATGCGGTTTCAGATCAAATTGAGCACCTTAAAAAAAACCAGTACAAGCTTAGAGAAGAAAGACGTTAACGAAGCTGTCGCCTTCTTAGAGTGGATGCAAACAAACTTTACCTTTCTCGGTTACGAGCTCTTTGATCTCAAGAAATCTGGAAAAACACAATCTTTGGAACCGGTAAAAGGTTCGGGTCTTGGGCTCTTGCGTGATTGCAATGAAGCCTGTCGAGCTAAGTTTTTAGATGCTGAAAACTTGAACGCCGATCAGCATACGCTTTTACCTGATTTGATCAGTTTTTCAAAAGCAGCGGCTAAGTCTCGAGTGCATCGTCCTGCCTATCCTGATTACATAGGCTTTAAGCGCTTCGATGCTAAGGGTAACCTTGTCGGTGAGGTCAGATTTTTAGGTCTCTACACTTCATCTGTTTATATGCATTCGCCGCGAACTATTCCCGTTATTCGTCATAAAATTACGCGTGTTTTAGACGATTCAGGTTTTGTTCCTCATGGTCACGATTGGAAACAGCTCCTGCAAATATTAGAGACCTTTCCAAGGGATGAGCTGTTCCAGATGCAAGTTGACGAACTTGCAGCCATGACTATGGGGATTTTAGAGATACGAGAGCGAAGACAGATTCGTGTTTTTGTCCGTCGAGATCAGCAAGGTCACTATTTTTCAGCACTGGTTTATGTACCACGTGAAGTCTACAGCACTGAATTCCGTGTCAAAGCAGAAAACATTCTGAAAGCATCCTTGAACTGTGATCTAGCTGAGTTTACCACCTACTTCTCTGAGTCGATCTTAGCAAGAACACAGTTTAATCTGCGTAAAGCCAATGATGATCAGATGGTAACCGATAAGTTTGATGTAGCTGATATTGAACATCAAATTCGTGAAGCCGCTCGTAGTTGGGATGAAGATCTGTTTGTCGCGCTGACCGAGTCTCAAGGAGAAGAAAAGGGTATCCACAGCTTTAATCGTTTCAGTGGTGGCTTCCCGGCGAGCTATCGTGCTCACTTTTCACCTCGCACGGCAGTCATAGATATACAGCACATGCAGGGAATGAATGCGGATAATCCGATTGCGTTAAGCTTCTATCGTGCGCTTGATCGTGAAGAGGATGAGCTGAATTTTAAACTCTTCCATTATGGGACTTCATTACCGCTATCCGATGTGCTCCCTATACTGGAAAATCTTGGCCTTAGAGTCATGGATGAACACCCTTACGAAATTAAATCGGGTGAAAAAACCATTTGGATTCATGATTTTAATTTGCGCTACAGTGGGCAGCAGCATGCTTCTATTGAAGAGTTGCAGCAGACCTTTGAAGATGCTTTTCTTAATATTTGGAAGGGTGCGTGTACCAGTGATGACTTCAACAAGCTAGTACTGGGTGCAGGGTTAGGTTGGCGTCAAGTCAAGGTGTTGCGTGCCTACGCCGCTTACATGAAGCAAATACGTTTCCCGATCAGTACCGAAGCGGTTATTGCAGCCATGAACAATCATGTGGGCATTGCAAGAGAGTTGGTGAACCTCTTTAATGCTCGCTTTGACCCGGTCAAGGCTGATTCAGCTAAAGCGGAGGTCGTTGAACAGCGCATCTTAGAAGCATTGGAAAATGTCGCCAGTCTGAATGAAGACCAAGTGATCCGTGAATACCTCATTCTGATGAAGGCGACTTTACGAACCAATTTCTTCCAGAAAAAAGACGGTACTCACAAGTCTTACATCTCCTTTAAACTGTCACCCTCTGAGATTCCAGACATCCCGCAACCCAGACCTATGTTTGAGATCTTTGTTTTCTCTCCGAGAGTGGAAGGTGTTCATCTTCGAGGCGGTAAGGTGGCTCGTGGAGGTTTGCGTTGGTCAGATCGCAATGAGGACTTTAGAACAGAAGTACTCGGTCTGGTTAAAGCACAACAGGTTAAAAACGCCGTTATCGTGCCTGTGGGCGCTAAAGGCGGTTTTGTCGCTAAGAAACTGCATTCTGGCATGACGCGTGATGAGTGGTTGGAAGAGGGTGTGACCTGCTACAAGATGTTTATCAGTGCACTGTTAGACATCACTGATAATCTTGTAGAAGGTGAAGTCGTTCCGCCAACTCATGTTGTGCGTCATGATGAAGATGATACCTACTTGGTTGTTGCTGCCGATAAGGGTACGGCAACCTTTTCCGACATCGCGAACGGTATCGCGGCTGAGTATAACTTTTGGCTCGGTGATGCCTTTGCCTCAGGTGGTAGCCAAGGCTACGATCACAAGAAAATGGGGATCACGGCTAAAGGTGCTTGGGTTTCGGTGGAACGTCATTTCCCGAGAGTTGGGGCACAACACTCGAACAGAGCCTTTTACTGTGGTCGGTATCGGCGATATGTCGGGTGATGTCTTCGGAAACGGGATGTTGCTCTCTAATCAGATCAAATTGATCGCGGCCTTTAACCATCTGCATATCTTTATCGATCCAGATCCAGATCCAGCGGCTAGTTTTGCTGAGCGTGAACGACTCTTTAAATTGCCACGTTCCGGCTGGAATGATTATGATGCCTCTTTAATTTCTAAGGGTGGTGGTGTTTTTGAGCGCTCTGCGAAATCGATTAAGCTGACCCCCGAAATGAAAAAAATGCTGGGCGTGAATGTCGCTCAGATGAATCCTACCGACCTTATCTCGGCGATATTAAAGTCACAATTTGATCTGCTATGGAATGGTGGTATCGGAACTTACATTAAGGCCAGTCAAGAAACACATGCGGATGTGGGCGACAAGGCCAATGATGGTCTTAGAGTCAATGGCTGTGATCTTCAATGCCGCGTCATTGGCGAAGGTGGAAATCTTGGAATGACCCAAATGGGACGTATGGAATATGCCCGTAATGGTGGTCGTCTAAACACAGACTTTATTGATAATGCCGGTGGGGTAGACTGCTCTGACCATGAAGTTAATATTAAAATCTTACTCAATGGATTGGTGGCAGCAGGTGATTTAACGCTTAAACAGCGCAATAAGCTGCTCGTAGAAATGACCGATGAAGTCTCTTCACTGGTGCTGAAAAACAACTACCGTCAGGTGCAGGCATTAACCTTGGCTGAGCGTCGTTCTCTGGTTTCTATGTCAGAATATCAACGCTTTATCAATAAGCTAGAGGCCCAAGGAAAACTTAATCGAAAACTCGAGTACATTCCGTCAGAGGAAGTTCTCGAAGAGCAGCGTTTGGCAGGTAAGGGACTATCACGTCCAGAGTTGTCGATTCTGGTTTCTTACAGCAAAGCAGATCTAAAAGAGCGCTTGCTGGCGACCGAGCTTCCCGACGACCCCTACGTGGCGAAAGAGTTAGTTACAGCCTTTCCGAAACAGATGCGCGAGAAGTTTCCTGAAGAGTTAAAAGGACACCGATTAGTTCGTGAAATCGTTTCTACTCAAGTGGCTAATGAAATTGTTAACTTGATGGGTATCAATTTTGCGGATCGACTCACCGTCTCCACGGGAAGTGATATCGGTACCCTAACAAGGGCCTATGTACTGGTCAGAGACACCTTCCGCATCAGTGAATTGTGGAAAGAGATTGAGTTGCTAGATTATCAAGTTGACGCCTCAATACAGTTAGAGATGATGGAACGACTCCAGTACTTGGTACGACACGCAACACGCTGGTTCCTAAGAAACCGTCGTGGTGGTCTGGATTGCCAGCAAGAAATCGCTGTCTTTGCTAAGCCGCTTCAACAAGTGGCTGAACATTTGGGAGAGCTTCTATGTGGCGAACCTAAAGCACAGTGGGAAGCGGCTTATCAGCGCTATACCGATGCTGGCGTTCCTGCTGACCTTGCAAAAGTAGTGGCTGGATCTAACATACTCTTCTCGGCCTTAGCCGTGATTGAAGCCGCTCGTGAAGAGAAGGTGGATATGCAGTTGGCTGCTCAAGCTTTCTTCGGTTTAGGGGAGCGCCTAGAGTTGCATTGGTTCTCGATGCAGTTAAATGACTTAACGGTAGAAAACCATTGGCAGGGCTTGGCACGTGATGCCTTCCGTGACGATCTTGATTGGCATCAGCGTGCTTGATGGGATCGGTGCTGAAACTCGGTAAAGCGAAAAAGGTTGAGACGAGTGCCTTGTTAGAAGAGTGGGTTGAACTCAATCAGTCCTTGATGGAGCGTTGGGATAAGGTGCTAAAACGACCTGAAGTCCGCGAAAAATCAGGACTATGCTATGTATACAGTGGCGGTTAGAGAGTTGTATGATCTCGCACGAACCTGTGTTCATTCGTCCGACTAAGCCGTGATCTTTTAGACTCACTGCTGGTCAAGTGCTGGCAGTGAGTAAATGAGATACCTAATCCTCGACTTGGCAATTAGCCGTTCAGAATGCATGAAATACTATCAAGGGCGCGCGCTAAAAATAGCAGCGCGTGCTCGTGATGGGCGTATGGTCCACCTTCCGGCTACGATCATGAGAAAATATATCAATATGTCGGGCCTTCAGGGTACCTTTGCGATCTACTACAATGATGATGGACAGTTGTTGCAAATAGACAAATTAAGCTGAGGGTGTTTTTTTGTGCTCTGCAACAGGCTATAATAGGTACCGTTTTCAAAACCCGTTCTGAGATTAGTATGTTATATAATGTTGCTCGTTCGTTAATGTTTAG
>JAJOJN010000120.1 GCA_021208565.1 Nitrincola sp. | reverse complement strand
CACTCTGCTGCCTTAATTCAGCTATCCTTTCTGCAACTTTGACAACCTGCAATGGACTGTTGGGCTGATCCTGATAACCTTCAAGTGGCATATCAGGGGCATCGGTTTCCAATACTATCCACTCTAAAGGCAACTCGCGCACCATTCGATGCTGCTTGTGCGCACGTGCATAGGTAATCGCACCACCAAAACCCAACTTGAAGCCTAACTTAGCATAGTGTTTGGCTTGTTCCTGACTGCCTGAATAGGCATGAATCACACCCCCCCTAGGAAGTGCATATCGCTTGAGTAATCTCAGCATGACTTCATGTGCTTTCACCACATGCAAGATCACCGGTAGATCTCGATCACGTGCCATTTTGAGCTGAGCTTCTAATAACATCTGTTGCACGGCTTCTGATGCCATACCAGGACGACCATCCAAACCCATTTCGCCAAGCGCACAAACTGTTGCACTATTCAGCTGATCGGCTAACATTTCTACTGCATTCGCAGGATGCTCATGAATAAAACAGGGGTGAAGCCCTAAAGCGATTTGAATCTGATGGGGAAATTGATCACGCAGCGTCAAAAGATTGGGAAATCGTTGAAGCGAAACACCAGGAACAACACATTTAACGATACCCATCTCCGCTGCCTGCTTGAGTAGACGTTCGCGATCTTGATCAAAAACCGCGAAGTCCAAGTGGCAATGGGTATCAAAAAACACCTTGATACGCTTCCCTTAATGCTCTCGTGTGGCTCTAAAACGAATATCAGGCCAGCGCTCTTCAGTCAGTGATAGGTTCACTCGCGTCGGCGCAAGATAGGTTAATAAGCCCGCGCCATCCAATGCGAGATTGTCATAACCCTTGCGCTTAAACTCCTCAAGCATTTTATTGTCGCCACATTCGACCCAGCGAGCGGTTTGCACCGTAATCGGTTCGTATAGACATTCCACTTTGTATTCATCTTTTAAGCGGTAAACGACGACTTCAAACTGTAACTGCCCCACTGCTCCCAGAATCAAATCGTTGTTTTTTAGCGGCATAAACAACTGAACAGCACCCTCTTCTGACAATTGCTGCAAACCTTTCTGCAATTGTTTCATTTTTAGAGGATCTTTAGGACGCACTCGGCGGAACATTTCAGGGGCGAAGTGAGGGATTCCAGTAAACTTCAAAGACTCACCTTCGGTAAAAGTATCACCTATCTGAATAGTACCGTGGTTGTGCAAACCGATAATATCGCCAGACCAAGCTTCTTCAACATTCTCGCGATCACCCGCAATAAAGGTCACCGCATCGGCGATACGCACATCTTTGCCCGTGCGTACGTGGCGCATCTTCATACCACGCGTATAACTTCCTGAGCAGATTCGCATAAAAGCGATACGGTCACGATGCTTTGGATCCATATTGGCTTGGATTTTGAAAATAAAGCCAGTGAACTTCTCTTCATCTGCTGCCACGTCGCGAGTTTCTGTTGGACGCTTAGGTGGAGCGGGCGCCCATTCCACAAAATCATCCAACATTTCACGCACACCAAAGTTACCTAACGCTGTGCCAAAAAAAGACCGGAGTTAATTTCCCCGCTAAATAAGCATCCATATCCCACTGATGTGTAGCCCCTTTTACCAGCTCAATTTCATCGACAAAGCTATCGTATTCATCATCAAGCAATGCACGCGCTTCGTCCGAATCCAGTCCTTGGATGCGCTTATCTTCGGCCAGTGTATGTCCCATTCCGGGAGTAAAGATATGGATAGTGTCGGTATACAGGTTATAGACACCCTTGAACCACTTGCCTGAACCTATCGGCCAGTTGATAGGAGCGGCCTCTATTTTTAGAACCTCTTCTATCTCATCTAACAATTCGATAGGGTCACGAATATCTCGGTCCAACTTGTTCACAAAAGAGAAAATCGGCGTATCACGAAGGCGACACACTTCCATCAATTTAATGGTACGTTCCTCAACACCTTTCGCACCATCGACCACCATCAAGGCTGAGTCAACCGCCGTTAAGGTGCGATAGGTGTCCTCCGAAAAGTCTTCGTGACCCGGTGTGTCCAATAGATTGACGGTGCGATCCTTATAGGGAAACTGCATCACAGAAGAAGTAATGGAGATACCACGTTCCTGCTCCATCGTCATCCAGTCAGACGTTGCATGGCGATCACTGCCACGCCCTTTGACGGTACCAGCCACCTGAATCAATTGACCGATTAACAGAAGCTTTTCGGTGATGGTAGTTTTACCTGCGTCAGGGTGAGAGATGATAGCAAAGGTTCTTCGCTTATTGATTTCATTGAGAAAATCTTGGTTTGGCATGTATAAATTCTTTTAGTTTGTACACGGATTTGTACACAATTTTGGAAGTACTTTCTTTTTAGTTCTTCGCTTGTCAAATCGTCGTGTTAATCGTAATTAGCCGCTATTTTCGCTGATCCTGACTTTATAAACAATCAAAGGTTGTGTGACTGCTACCCGCACTATCGAGGATGTCCCAAATCATAAATTAAGCAACATGTTTCAAATTTTGGCCTGAATGATTTCATTCAGCGTAGCGGTATGCTTCGTAAGTGCGTTTGGATGGCATCAATCACCGACTTAGTTAGGGGTAAATGTGCTTTTTCTTTTGCCCATACCTCATGGAAGCCTGCTACAGTTTGCTTTGCGGTATCTAACACCAATTTTTCTGGCAACATGGCTTTAGCTGCTAAGTGTGATAACTCATCCAATGTAAAATCGCTGAATTTCTTGCTACGGCTAACTTTTAATGACGAGCTATTATCTGGGATATAAGGAATGGTTGAAACAAAATCATAAGCTGGTGCGATAGACGCTGTGCGCTTATCTTTGTAGATCACAGACCAATTCTTCAAATGCATATCGGCATTTCCAATTAGAGTATTGAACACCAATCGGCGAGTAAATTCAGCAATGTCTTCGTCTTTACCTTCAATACCAATAACCTGAGCAATATTCCGCATACTGGCTTTTTTATATTTATCTTGAGGATATACGCCAAACACTTGCGCAAAGTCTTCAATGTGCACGGCTTGACCATCTACTCGGTCAAAACGCTTGATCACAAATGCGCTGTCACCAAATTTGCCAATGCCACTTGGGATATTAGCAATCCGATTAATAGGGAGTAGTTGCGTTTCTGGCACGTCCATTCCCAACATTCGAGCCAGCTCCATCATTGAATATTCATTTTCTGGCACAGATTCAAATCGAGACGATGGCAATTTTACAATCCAAGAACCACCTTGACCGGTTGCAGGTATCGTCAAGCCGCCATTTGCCTGTTGAACGGCAGAAAACTTCAACTGCACCCCAGCCAGTGAAAAACGCATTGGCCCATCAGTTTTCATTTCATCTTCTATGTCTTGATGCACATTAGGTGGTAAGGCTTCACCATCCGCTGGCTCAACCGTGATCGCGCCTGCTAAATCCTGTCCTAGTACCCACAATAGAAAAAACTCCCGGGCTGGATTAACACCAGCACGCCCTGCCAGGTAATTTCGCATGATTTCTTCTGGCAAAAGGTTAGAGAAAAACGGGATTAACTTAGTTTGGGTAGGTTTAAAATCAGTTAACAAGGCACCTAGCGAATCTTTAAAACCAAGCCCTAACACAGACCGTGATTCGTCATAAATGTACGAATCCATAAAAGCAAAAAGCGTTCGATCATTGCCCACGTTGGTAATCGTTGCGATAGGCTTACCATAGAGCAGCACGTTGAGCGTAGAAACATGATTACTCATCGTCGTCTTTCTCTAACTGATATGCAGGCGACATTGCCTCACCTTCATCGTTGATTCCTTGGCTGCTTCGAATTATCGACTTAATGGCAGGTACAGATTTTTTTTGGACTACAAATAACTCTAGGTCGAGTACCCGGGCAAGTGCAATCAAACTGGACATTCGTAAATCAACGCCGCCAGATTCGATTTTCGATATATGACTTTGAGGCACACCTGAACGCGCGCTCAGTTCTCTTTGGCTAAAACCTTTACGTACCCGAGCTTCTCGAAGGCTCTCCAGTATCTGCTCTGTTACATAGCTCATTTTGATATACCTTAATGCATCGCTTAAGAAGCAATATATATCAAAGCATATCTAACCGCATCAAAGAACACAAACATGATTATCTATTGTAGATCAATAATTATGAATCGATATACAATTATATATATTCAGGCGGAGACATTTGTCATTGACAAAAAAGGCCGCACTCTACCAAAGATCACGGCACTGATACATCAATCTAAACGATACTGATCGTGGCACGAGCGGCAGCTTTGTAAAGTTTGTCTGAAGAGATCACGCGTTTGACGATTATCGCCCGCCTTTGAGGCTTCAGCCATATTGGCTGTGATCTCGATAAAATCGAGCATACGCTGATCGAAATCTTCACGGTTGTCCCAAATTCTCGATGAGGCACGGCTATCAGCACTACGACTCTCGTCCGTAAAGCCTTCGTGTGCAAGCGCCCCTAAACGACTGAGCATATCTGCGCGATAGGCAAAGGCCTCTTCAGAATAGGCTTGACTCCGATGCATGGGATTCAAAAAATTTAACTGAAACTCCATTAAACGAAATGCAGATTGACGGTACTCAACACTGCCTTCAGGTCTCATATTATCAGCACTGACAACACTAGCCGCCACTAACAAACTAAGAGATAGAACTGTTTTTTTTCATCGTGCTTCCACAACCATTCATTAATAGACTAAACCTTATATGCGACACTCTGACGCGCCCCGAGTTCCAATAAAAGCTTTATAATGGACGCAAACCATAAGGAGACGGGATTGAACCGCCATCAACAACACCTTTTACACCTTAGCTATGTCAGAACATTGATTCTGTTTGTCGTGTGTGTGGCTTTAATGATTGCCATACCCGAGCTACAGCTAAAACCGGATCTCTGGATGACAGGACTTTGCTTGATGGCCATGGTGCTACTCAATCTCATGACTTATCTGCGCTTGCATTCGACCTGGCCCGTTCTCGATGCCGAGTTTTTTGCACAACTCTGTGCCGATGTCGTCATCTATGCTGCCCTGCTCTTTCAATTTGGCGGTGCCAGCAATCCGTTTGTTTTTGTGCTTCTGATTCCTTTAATAATCAGTGCCACAACGCTACCCAAACGTTTTACTCTGTTTATGGCGATGATCGTAGCGGCGATCTACACCTCGCTGATGTTTAATCATCTCCCTCTGTTAGACTTTTCAGCTTCACATCAACACACACTGGTAATGCTGTTTCAGCAACATATTTCAGGCTTGTGGATCAGTTTCTTACTGACGGTTGGTGTCATTAGTATCTATGTGGTGCAGATGCGAAATGCTTTAATTGAACGTGATCAACAACTCAGCCAAGAGCGTGAACGCAGCATACAAGACCGGCAATTGCTTACCCTAGCTACTCTGGCGGCGGGCACCGCTCATGAACTTCGTACGCCGCTGTCATCATTGAAAGTGGTACTAAGCGATCTGCAAAAGGAGCATCCTGAACTGGAAGAAGATTTAAGCCTGATGCAGGAACAGGTTGATCTTTGTAATCAAAAACTTCACCAGATGGCTAAAGATGCCAGCAGCGGAAAAACACATCATCTCCCAATCGATCAATTTCTCTCAAAACTGCTGAGTGCATGGCAATTGATGCGCCCTGATGCACGCTACTTATTCAGCGCCTATACAGGAGATGCGCCCCTCATTGAGTCCAGCATGATGTTACAGCAGGCCTTTATCAACTTACTCAATAATGCCGCTGATGCCAGCCAAAAACCCGTCGAGATTGCTATTGCAGAAGTCGACGCCGAATGCATCAAAATCTCCTTAAGGGACCATGGACCGGGACTCACACCCGATCAACTGGCGAACCTAGGCAAACCTTTTTTTTACACCAAAGGTGGCTTAGGGATAGGTCTTTATTTAACCGTGACCTCCTTAGCTAGCCAAGAAGGCGAAGTGCGACTCTTTAATCACCCCGAGGGCGGCACCCTAACTGAAATTAAATTACCGGTCTGCAAACAGATGAGTAAACCTGATGAGTGAAAAGCATTTTTTAATCGTAGATGACGATCTAGTCTTTACAAGGGTTCTGGCACGTTCTCTCACCCGTCGAGGATACCAAGTTACCGTCAAGAACAGCGCAGAAGATGTGAGAAACCTACCTGAGCACCAAGCGTTTGACTACGCTACACTGGATCTCAAGATGGAGGGTGCTTCTGGGTTAACACTAGTGCCTTGGCTGCGTGAACGTTTTCCTGACATACGTATCTTGATGCTCACGGGCTATGCCAGTATTGCGACGGCTGTTGACGCGATTAAACTTGGTGCAAACCAGTACTTACCAAAACCCGCTGATACCGACCAAATTCTAGCTGCACTCGCAATAGAAGAACCGGATATAGACCAGCCAGTTGAAGCAGAACCTATGTCAGTTAATCGATTGGAATGGGAGCATATTCAGCAAGTGCTCAATCAGCACGAAGGTAATATCTCAGCGACAGCGCGTGCGCTCAACATGCACCGCAGGACGCTTCAGCGGAAGCTTGCCAAGTATCCCGTAAAACGCTGAATGCAAAAACCACTATTGATCATCAATGTAGGCTTTAGCATCAAAGGTACGGATCCAATCGGGATGAAAAACCATCATACCCGTCATAATAATTCCGTTGATCAACCCTTCCGGTAGCATAATCAAGGGCAAGTACTGGGCATAATCATGATAGATTTAGACCAAGGATAGATACCATCCATCCATAAAATCAGTGCCATAGACAACCCTGAAACACCTACCGCAACACCTGCTCCGGCAAACGCACAGAGAAACATATAGACAAAGAAGTTTTTCGGTAGCTTCGCCTCTACAATTCGCAGAATTAAAATACTCACTCCCGCCGGAATAAGAACACTACAGACTAAATTAACCGGTAACATTTGCCATGACTCAATACCCAGCAAGGTCATGACCAGCATCACCACCGAACCAACCAATACCGCCAGATCCCAGCCAAACATCAAGGTAAGTGTCGTTAACCCTAAAAAATAGATCGTCAGATAATCGGTCACGCCTGCACGCAATTGCCACAAGAGTATCAACACTACCGCTGACCCAAATAGAAGGTGTTGGATGCCTCGCTCACGAAGAATCACTGACCAAGGGATGCGGCGAACAATCACCACCAGAGACACCAGATAGACGATCCAACCACCCCATAACCAATAATGACTCAGCAGCCCTGTGGAAATATTCATGTTACTTGCTCATGGCAGAAGTTTAATGGCTTACTCATCAATAACGCATCTTCAAATTGATCACTATGCTCAACAGGATAATAGCCTTTTCGACGACCATCCAAGACAAAACCACAACGATGATACAAAGCAATGGCTGCAAGATTTGACTCTCGCACTTCCAGCATCACTCGCTGAATATCTCGCTGTTTAAGTTCATCACAAAGCCTACTTAACAAACAAAAACCAAGACCTTTTCCTCGATGCTCGGGGATCACCGCAATTCTCAACAGTTCAGCTTCATCTAATACACTAGCGCACTGGGTATAGCCCAACAAATGACCTTGCTCAAATAACCCTAGAGTATCGGGCAAATAGCGCTGCCATAAGCTTTCACTCCAAGGATCTGAAAAGCATATAGCCTCGATGTCTCGAGCCAGAGCTATTTCATTAATCGTTAGAGGTTTTACGGTCATAATAGGGGTTGTTAGATCGCGCCAGCAGTCGGCTTTAAACTCTGGCAGTTTTAGCATGTGCATCACACTGTAACTGACTTGGGTTTTAACGCCACTGCGCAGCGAGAAGGTCAAACCACGCATCGACTCAAGGGATTGATCCTGCTCTAAAAGCCACTGAGCAGCCGGCTCACCCAATAGCAAGATACGTTTAACGGGATGTTGCTTTAGACTGACTTCCAGTTGACGACGCACGGCATTTTGAGCTTCTTCACCACTTTGATTAACGTTAGGACCAGAAAAAACAGGCCATTGGCACAGTTTAATCGTCTCTGCATTAAAATCAGCCGCTAATGCCCGACAGATACCCTGCAACAGTTTTCGATAGGAGGGAGTCATCGCGTTCTTAGCATGAGGAGGTAAGCTATCGACGATTAACAGATCACCCGCCGACACAAAGGCTAGAGAATATCGTGGCTGTTGGTATCGCTCTGGAAGCGCTGCTTGTTCTATCTCTGGTTCTATGTCGGGCGTTGAAGGGTTGATCTGAGTCGATTCAACTTTGCCAGAAACAGCTTCGTTTTTGCCCGATTCGTCCAAGGCTAAACTGGCTAAAGCAGCGGCGCGAGATTGCTGCGAAGCTTTAGTGGCCTGACTATGACTCACGGCATCAGACCTAGACTCCTGTGTCATTTTAGGATGAGTCGTTTGATAATCACTAGACAACTGAGTAGAAGATGGCTGAGTTGATTGGGCCGATTCAACTAACACTTCCTGCTGTGGCCAGACAAAATCAGCCGCCCAATCCGCAGACTCAGCCGCGTTGGCTAAGGGTTGGCGAGGCAACCAGCGCTGTATCCCCATGGCATGGAGATACACCTGCTGTTGCTGAAGCTGAGCTAAAGCTTCGACTGAACTCATACCTGTGGATGCGCCTTCTCAAGATTGGCATCTAACAGATTCAACGCATGAATATAGGCCTTTGCCGATGCTGTGATGATGTCGGTATCTGCCCCTAATCCATTCACAATGCGGCCACCTTTTTCTAAACGAACGGTCACTTCACCTTGCGAGTCTGTACCACTGGTGATCGCATTGACAGAGTAAAGCAGTAGATTTGCACCCATGTTGGCAATCGACTCAATCGCTTTGAGTGCCGCATCTACTGGACCGCCGCCTTCTGCCGTGGCCGTTTTTTTCTGCTCCTTCAACCGAAACAACCACCTGAGCCACAGGGATTTCACCGGTTTGTGAGGTGACATTCAAACTACTGAAGCGGAATTTTTCATAACCTGAGGTTGCACGCGCATCACTGACTAAGGCGACTAAGTCCTCGTCAAAGATTTCGCTTTTCTTATCGGCCAAATCTTTTAAAACGAGCAAAGGCATCATTCAGCTCGGCATCTGAGCTAAAGGTCGTTCCCAACTCTTCCATACGCGTGCGGAAAGCGTTACGCCCAGAAAGTTTACCTAACACCATACGATTGGTGTTCCAGCCAACGCTCTCAGCCGTCATGATTTCATAGGTTTCACGATGTTTTAGGACACCATCTTGGTGAATGCCGGACTCATGCGCAAAGGCATTAGCCCCCACAATCGCCTTGTTGGGCTGAACAGGGAAACCGGTAATACTCGACACGAGACGAGAGGCAGGCACAATTTGCGTGGTATCGATGCGGGTTTCTAACCCCATTACATCCTTACGCGTGCGCAAAGCCATCACAATCTCTTCAAGGGAGGCGTTTCCGGCACGTTCACCCAAGCCGTTAACGGTACACTCCACCTGACGCGCGCCAGCCGCGACAGCAGATAAAGAGTTAGCCACCGCCAAACCTAAATCGTTATGGCAATGAACCGAGAAGATCGCCTTATCGGCATTCGGAATGCGGTTGAGCAACTGGGAAATGGTGTGACCAAACTCTTGCGGTACGGCATAACCCACCGTGTCTGGAATATTGATCGTACCCGCTCCTGCATCGATCACCGCTTCAATAATACGGCACATAAAGTCCAGTTCAGAACGACTGGCATCTTCTAGGGAAAACTCAACATCGGCAACCAAGCTACGTGCACGCTTTACTGCACGTACGGCATTTTCAACCACCTGATCGGGCTGCATCTGCAGTTTGTATTTCATGTGAATCGGTGAGGTCGCAATAAAGGTGTGAATACGACCCGAGTTAGCATTGGCAAGCGCTTCACCTGCACGGTCTATATCAGCATCAAGAGCACGGGAAAGTGAACAGACGGTACTGTCTTTGATGGTATCTGCAATCGCTTTCACGGCCTCAAAGTCACCTTGACTGGCAATGGCAAAACCCGCTTCTATCACATCAACTCGCATCTTCTCTAACTGACGCGCAATACGTAGCTTCTCATCACGCGTCATCGACGCACCGGGACTTTGCTCACCATCACGTAGCGTGGTATCAAAAATAATGACGTTATTCTGGCTCATGGCAGGGCTCCCATTGAAATCTGATTGCAACACTTAAATGTTTGTTGCTCCATGCTTCTATTTTAATACGTAATGATGTGTAACCGCTAATGATTCGCGGATTCAGTTAGCATTGAATGGTGGAGAAATGGCGACTACACTTCTGAACATGATAATAATTGGTAAAACAAGGAAATAGGCATGTGCCCCACTGATTTTGACAAACTGATTGATCGTCGAGACACCGCCAGCCAGAAGTGGGAGCGTTATCGTGATACCAGTGTGTTGCCCATGTGGGTTGCCGACACTGACTTTATAGCGCCCTCTGCCGTCTTAGAAGCACTTCATAAACGAATTGATCATGGCATATTTGGTTATACCAACACACCGCAAGAGTTGATCGAGCAAGTTCAAACGCGACTGTCCAAAATGTACAACTGGCAAGTCACTGCCGATGAGTTAGAGTGGTTGCCTGGCCTAGTACCCGGCTTGCATTTGGCGTGTCGTGCAACAGGTTCTAGTGGCACAGCGGTAATGACACCTTGCCCTGTTTACCCACCCTTTATGACCTCACCACACTTATCAGACCGACAATTGATTAAAGCACCGCTTGTCCTTGACGGTCAGCGTTATGTACTCGACTTTGATGCATTAAAAGATACCATTACTGAAAACACTCGCTTGATGCTTTTCTGTAATCCTCATAACCCAGGCGGAACCGTCTTTCGTCGAGAGGAGCTAGAAAAACTGGCGAGTTCGTAATCAAACATGACCTGATTATCTGCTCTGATGAGATCCACTGCGATCTTATTCTGGAAGAAGGACTTCAGCATATTCCTATTGCCAGCTTGCATCCTGAAATTGCCGATAGAACCATTACGCTAATGGCACCCAGCAAAACCTTTAACATTGCAGGACTCGGTTGCTCTTTTGCGGTGATTCAAAACCCACAACTGAGACGCGACTTTCAGCGCGCCCGCAAAGGTATCGTTCCCGATGTAAATTTATTGGGATATACCGCAGCCCTTGCTGCGTTTCGCGATGGCGATGCTTGGCATCAAGCTCAAATCGACTATCTACGCGGCAATCGTGATTATCTATTAGAGCAGATCAACACTATTCCAGGATTATCACTACTACCCATTGAGGCGACTTATCTTGCGTGGATAGACATCAGTGCCGCACGGCTCGAAAACCCCGCCCATTTCTTTGAGCAAGCCGGTGTCGGGATGTCGCCTGGAAGAGACTTTGGTGATGAGCGCTTTATGCGACTTAACTTCGGTTGTCCAAGGAGTTTATTGGAAGAAGCTGTTGATCGTATACGTCGAGGGTTATTGAATCACTTGCCAGCTTGAGTTAGCAAGATTTAGCAAAAAATACTTCATTAATAACGCGGATAAAGTATTCGGCTTGCTTAACCACTTCCTCTGCGTCGGTCAACTGCACTGAATCATCATTATAATCTGCCACGAGCCGAACCTCATGAGCGCGATTAAGAAGCCGGCCTACTTCTTTAGACAAAGGGCCATTTTTCACCAGATGATTGCCAAACGCCCCTATTAATCCACTATGGGTACGACCTATATCTTGCCCAACAGAAGCACCAGATATAATTAATGCGGCTCGAGCTGCATCAAACATAGCGTAATAAGCTCTATTGGTTGCTCCATCCACATCACCTACATCAAGTAAAGTACGGGCGGAGTTATGTGCTGTTTTCGCTTTAACAATTAATGAATTGGCAATAGCCTGTTTATCACTCACAATCTTACCCCCTCCTTACCAATAGTCTTTAATAAAGAAGGGTTAGAGTAATTTTCAGGGTTTTCCCACTCATCCAGCCAGACAGGGAGTGGTGAAATAAGAATACCGGTTTCAAGAAGAACATCAAAAGCCACATCAGCCATGTTTAATTTTGCCGCAAGAAAAGACTGATGATCACCTCGCAACAGAACAGCCAGATCGGCATCACTATCGGGTCTATGTGTGCCACGAGCACGACTGCCATACACAATAGCGGTAGAGACATCATATCGATGCTCAATCAACTCAAGAAAACGACGCACTGCCTTTTCTGTGTCATGATCGATTTGATTCATCTCATACTCACTGTCATGTATCGAGAACTTATGATTTACTCTATCTCAAAACTGATGAGGACAAAAGCCACTATACCCGCTCAAACCCAAACGGAATCACCTCAGCAATCGACTCCACATTCAGTTTACGCATTAACAAACGATCAACCCCCAGTGCCACACCACTACACTCTGGAAGGCCATGCTCTAAAGCTTTAACCAAACGTCGCTCCAAGGGTCGTTGAGGCAAGCCTAAGGCGGCACGTTGTTGCTGATCGGCACTGAGTCGGGAAGCTTGCTCTTGTGGATTAACCAACTCGTGATAACCATTGGCCAATTCTAAGCCATCAAGATAGAGCTCAAAGCGTTCTGAAACCATATTTCCCGAAGGGTCAGGATGCACACAAGCCAACGCCGCTTGACTCGGTGGATAGCTATGAACAAACACAGCACCACAGAGTTGCGGTTCAATCAGATGAGACATCAACAAATTTAGCCAAGTATCACGATCCTCATCGTCAAACTCAGCTTCAATGGTTTGTCGACAAGCATCCTGTAACTCCGCTAAAGAAGCCAGAAAAGGATCAACACCTAAGACTTCTAGAAACAGATCACGATAAGCGACACGTCGCCAAGCAAGCCCCGGTATCTGCTCAGACACTAGTAACTCAACTTCATCCATCAGGTCATGTAACGAAAAACCCAAACGATACCACTCCAGCATCGTAAATTCGGGATTATGCCGCCTTCCTACTTCACCATTACGAAATACTTTTCCCAGTTGATAGATATCACCCGACCCGGCAGCCAATAAACGTTTCATCGCATACTCTGGAGAGGTTTGCAGATGCAAGAACTGCCCTTCAGCATTAGGGTGAGGTCGATATTCAACCGATAAGGAATCAATAAAGGGATCGCTGACAGCACAGTGAGAGAGGATTTGCGTATCCACTTCCATCACCGAGCGAGATTCAAAGAAGTGTCGAATCGATTTTAGAAGCTCAGCACGCTGACGAAGATTCGCCAGCGATGCTGTGGGTTGCCATTCGTTAGAAAACATTGAAGATCAAGCGCGGCTGACGTATTCGCCCGAACGGGTATCGATGCGCAACTTCTCACCGACTTCGATAAATAGCGGTACACGGACAATCGCACCGGTGCTTAGCGTAGCGGGTTTTGAACCGCCCTGAGCCGTATCACCCTTTACGCCCGGATCGGTCTCGACCACTTCCAACTCAACAAAGTTCGGTGGCGTTACCGCAATAGGGTTACCATTCCACAGGGTGACCATGATCTTATCTTGCTCTTTTAACCACTTGGCCGCATCACCGATGGCGTTTTGATCCGCAGCCACCTGCTCGAAGGTGCTAGTATCCATAAAGTGCCACATTTCACCATCACTGTAGAGATACTCCATATCGGTATCCATCACATCGGCGCTTTCGATGGATTCGTTCGATTTAAAAGTACGCTCCCAGACGCGCCCAGTGATCAGGTTACGCATTTTTACACGCGTAAACGCCTGACCTTTACCTGGTTTTACAAACTCAACATCCAGCATGCTACATGGGTCACCATCGAGCATCACTTTAAGACCATTTTTGAACTGATTCGCAGAATAGTTAGCCATTCAGGTTTCCTTGACTCAAGCCGATTTTAAAAATTGACAGTTATTCTACTTGAAACGAGAATGCGAGCCAATTTAGCTGAGCAAATAATAATGCTTAGCATCACCAAAGATTAAAAAATGGAGTCATATGCAGCCGATACCCGCCTTATCGATCCGCTCTTGGCAAGATGAGCTGCGTGAAAGCATTACCGATCCAGCTTTGCTATTGCAGAAACTCGACTTACCAACAGAACACTTAAAAGGCGCTATCGCGGGTTCCGAACTCTTTGAACTGCGCGTTCCTGAACCCTATTTATCGCGGATTGAAAAAGGGAATCCTAAAGACCCACTTCTATTACAGGTTCTACCTCTAGTGGCAGAAACACAGGAGGTCACGGGTTACGTACAGGACCCTCTTCAAGAAGAAGACGCTAATCCTTTACCGGGGCTGATTCACAAATACACTAACCGAGTACTGCTGATACTCAGCGGTGCCTGTGCCATTAACTGTCGTTACTGCTTTAGGCGTCATTTCGCTTATCAAGAGAATCAGTTAGGTAAAGCGCAATGGCGAGCCATTCTAGACTACCTAAGCGCACATCCCGAAGTTGAAGAAGTGATTTTTTCAGGTGGCGACCCGCTAGCCACATCAGATACCCGACTGGCGCGCATGATTAAGGATCTTGAACAGATACCTCATCTTCAACGTCTTCGTATTCATACTCGCTTACCTGTAGTGATTCCATCACGTATTACGGACTCACTGGTCGATATGCTGACCAACACCCGCATGACACCGATTATGGTCTGGCATATCAACCACCCTAACGAAATAGATGATGCTGTTCGACACGCCGCCTATCAGTAAAACGGAAGAATATTACTCTGTTAAACCAGAGTGTTTTCTTGCGCGGCATCAATGATGATGCAACTGTACAAAAAACACTCAGCAAAACCCTTTTCGCGGCGGGCATATTGCCTTATTATCTGTTTCTGTTTGATCCGGTATCGGGCGCTGCGCATTTTGACCTTCCAGAAAGGGAAGCGAAAAAGATTGCTGCCGAAATGCAAGCAGGTTTACCAGGCTATCTTATGCCTCGTCTTGCGGTTGAAATTCCGGGTAGATCTTCGAAAACAATACTGACACCGTCAGACGACCTACAAAAATCATCTGGAGTGATTTCATGAAAAAGGCGAACCCCATTCGCACTGGTAAAACCGCAACACATTTTTTGCTACGCACTTCGATTATTTTTATAACGGCTGCAAGCTTAACTGGATGCTTAAATCTAAGCTTTTTGAAAAAAGAAAAACAACCCGAGCCAGAACCTGTCGTAGAAGTTCCGCCACCGCCACCCTTGCCTAAGCCTGCGCTATTGATTAGCCAGATGACTCCAGAAACACCAAGGGCTAGAGGCGATGCGGGCGCTTACATCAACTTTATTAACGGTACTGACTTAACTGTTGAATATGTGATGTTCAAAACCACAGCCTATGATCACAACGGACGCATTGTTCCATCCAAGCGATCTGGCGACCCCAATACTTGGTTACGTGTTGTGGGACCCTTTGCACCAGGACAAGCCAGCGGCAGCCGTCACTGGGAACAACTCTGGCAAAACCCTAACCTACGCTGTTTCGAAATCGAAGGCGTTGAGCTGATCTACATGGATGGCTTAGTTGAATTCTATCACGCTGATCGTATTGCGATTTTGCCTGGAAGTGATACGGATAATAGCTGTAGCTAATCCTTGACAATAGATGCGTGTCAGTTGACTTAGCTGGCACGTTTTTTCTCTCAGTCTAAACTAAAAAACCTCTTCACCCATTCGATCAAAATCGTCAGGAACTTGAAACTCACCTGCCAAAAAACCAATTCGCTTAACCTCTGACTTTGCAGGAGCATTATAAGCAGTAATTGTCGATTACCATTAGGAGGTAACTCATGCGTAATATTGATCCAGTAACACCAGGCGAACTACTCAAAGAAGAGTTTCTAGAACCCATGGGTATCTTTCAATATCGTCTCGCTAAAGAAATTGGCGTACCTGCCCAAAGAATAGGTCAAATCATCGCCGGTAAACGAGCGATCACGGTAGATACAGATCTCCGACTTTGTCGTTTCTTTGGTTTGTCCAATGGTTATTGGTTGCGTGCTCAAGCAGCATTTGACACAGAGATTACAGAAGATGCACTTGAAGATCAGCTAAAGAGTATTCGACCTTGGAGTGCAGTATCGGATATCGGTCGCAGTGCTTAACTAATCACTGCTCAACGGCCTTTCTCTGCTGGAAAAAGGTATGACAGTCCGTAAAGAGAGGATTAGAGCGCGAGGCAACCCAAAACAACTAGAAACCACCACCGCTTAATCACAACAAAAACTATTACTACGTCAATACGATCTGACCAAAACACTTTGCATAATTTATTTGAGTTTTTGAAAGTAACTTATGATTAAGCTATATTGTTACATGTAACAATATGGAGACCATTATGGCACACGTCAACTCTAGAGTTCAAAAGCATCGTGAAGCACTTCGTATGGCAGGGTTACGCCCCATACAACTTTGGGTACCTGATACACGTCGTCCAAACTTTACAGAAGAATGTCATCGTCAGTCGCGGCTTGCAGCTGAAGCGGATAAATCCGATAAAAATATGCAGCATTTTATGGATGAAGCATTGTTAGATCTGGAGGGTTGGACAGAGTGAAACGAGGGAGTTTCGTCACGATTGCCATGCAAGGTGACTTCGGCAAACCGAGACCTGCACTGGTCATTCAGGCGAATCAGTTTGACGAGCATGCTACCGTTACCGTACTTCCAGTGACTGGGCTGCTTATTGCAGCTCCCTTGTTTCGAATCACAATTCAGCCTAACACAGAAAATGGCTTGCAAAAACCGTCACAGATTATGGTAGATAAGGCTATGACCGTAAAGCGAGATAAAATCGGTCCCTCTTTCGGACAAATCGATATTGATACATTGGTTGAGATTGAACGTTGCTTAGCCGTTTTTCTTGGAATTGCCAAGTAAAGCATTAGGGTTCTGAAAAAGCAGTCTCCCTGCGTAGATGGGAAACTGAAGGTCGCCTTGTGCCTGATGAGCGAACAGCGGGTGGTCAAAGACGATACAAGCTGTCATCTATTCGCCCGCAAATGAAGCATGGCGACAAATTAGAGCGCAAGACGGTTGCGTATGCCAGAGTATCAAGCCACGACCAAAAAGCAGATTTAGAGCGG
>JAJOJN010000022.1 GCA_021208565.1 Nitrincola sp. | reverse complement strand
GTGACTGCTCCCCGCCCTGACGGGCGAGGCTTCCAACTTCTCAGGCAGCAACCGGCGCGTGGCCGGATTTACGCAAGCCTCCATTGGCAGGAACCGACAGTCCTTCGGCCCGTAGTTTGATAACACCCTGCTGGCGGATATTGATCGCGGCGTTTACGTCGCGATCAAGCTCTACTGTACAAGCAGGGCACGACCAGTTACGCACCGACAGCGGCAGGGTGTCTACCTTGTGCCCACAGCAGGAGCAGGTCTTGGAGCTGGCGAACCACTGGTCTATTTTAACCAGATGTTTGCCCTGCTCCTTCGCCTTGTATTCCAGTTTCTGAATCAGGCTGAACCAGCTTGCGTCTGCGATGTGCTTCGCCAATTTCCGGTTCTCAGCAGGTTTTTTACTTTTAGGGTCTCGACTACCACCGCTTGGTTTTCGTCAATAAGTTGTCGGGACAGGTTGTGCTGGAAATCCGCACGGGCATTCGCTAGGTGCTCATGCGCCTTGGCAAGTTTAAGGCGAGCTTGCGCACGGCTCTTACTGCCTTTCTGGCATCGGGATAGGGCCTTTTGCTTGCGTCGCAAGTTAGATTGGGCGCGTTTCAGGAAACGGGGATTTGCCGTCTTGTTTCCTTCGGAGTCGATAGCAAGATGGGTTAGCCCCATATCAACGCCCAGCACGGTATCAACGGTGTGCAATGGGGCAGGTGTTTCCAAGCCGTCTTCGACCAACAGCGAGGCATAGTATTTCCCTGTTACCGTGCGCGACAGAGTTATGCTCTTGAGCTTTCCGTCCAGCTCACGGTGAACCCGTGCCTTAATCGGTTTCATCTTCGGCACTTTGATCCAGTTTTCACCAGCGCTCACACTCATGCAGTGGTAGCTGGATTGTTTGCCGTGCTTGCGCTTGAACTTGGGGTAACGGGCGGGGAGCTTCGGGTCAATAAAGTTCTGGAAGGCTTTATCGAGGTTGATGCACGCTTGCTGGAGTGCAATCGAATCAAAATCCTTGAGCCAGTGATACTTGCGGGACTTTTTCGCCACCGCCAACAGCGGCTTAAGGTCTTTCTTGGCCTTGAGCTTCAGGCCGTGGCGTTTGTACTGTGAGCTGATGATATGCAGCGCCTTGTTGTACACAAACCGCGTAGAACCGAACTGGCGGTTGAGAAATTCCGCCTGTTCAGGTGTCGGATAGATGCGTACTTTCGTGGCCTTTAACATTTCAGCGCTCATTGATATGATTCAGTTATTATAAGCCAGTAAGGTCATATTTCAAGTGAGTGTGCATAACAAAGAGTTGCTTTTAAATTACCTCCGAAAACGCCACAGCGTCACCAAACTGGTTGTGCATCTGGTCTTTACCACCAAGTACCGGCGAAAACTGTTCGACGGCTATATGATTGAGCAACTACGTGAAGCGTTTGAGTCTGCTTGCGAGAAGTTGGAGTGTGGCCTGCTGGAAATGGACGGTGAAGCGGATCACGTTCACCTGCTGATAGCCTATCCGCCGAAGCTGGCGATCAGCGTTATGGTGAACAACCTGAAATCGGTTTCATCACGCCGGATACGCATACTCAATACCCACATACCCCGGCAAAGCAAAAGCGCAGCGCTCTGGTCACGTTCCTACTTTGCCTGTAGTGCAGGCGGGGCAACTATCGAAACACTGAGAGAGTATGTGCAGAGTCAGGTCACACCAGAATAGAACCGCTGCGCGGTTCCCGCTTGTATACCCAAGGGGCACACTGTCCCCGCCTGATTGGGCGAGGGTTTACGCGGAGTTTTGCTAAACTTGCTTTTTCCCCTGACAATATGAAGCGGCTGGATTGACGAGAAAACGTCCGTTCATCGCTTCTCTTCCTAACAGCATCCTGAATCGCATCGTATCTCGATTGGTTAATGACATGCTAATAGGGAAACGCTGATCACCTATTTCAATATCGGTGGTAATAAAGTAGCGTTCTGTAGTGTGCCCACCAGAATCGGTGACCTGCCTGACATCAGTAACAGCAGCTTCGCACCAGGTGACCAGTGTTTCATCTTTTTGACGAGGATGAATCCCGAAACGAATCCACAACTGATCATCCCGATAAAACTCTTCAATTGAGAATGCGTGCAAGGCTGAGCTTTTTGCACCCGTATCGACTTTACACTTCAATGCACGAATACCCAATTGAGGTAAAGAGACCCATTCTCTCCAACCCAGCAGGACGAGCTGATTATTCACCTGAACACTCATGATCAAACCTTGGCCAAATTATCAGTTAAATGGAACATACCCCTAAAATAGATCAATCTCACCGGCCACGGGTTGATTGTCAATTTCATGCAAGTAAGCTTTCTCTCTTTCAATAATGGTATTATTGTGAAGTGAGTGTATCTTTTTCAGCATGACTTTACCCGTTTTTGGAAAGAAGCACACTTTCCGAGGGTAGATATCCAGCACATCTTGACCAACTATCGGAATAGATTCATTCTTCAAGTGTTCAAGCACAAAGCTGACATTACGCTGACCCACGTTCATAAAGGTCATGTTTTTTAATACCTGCCCCCCACCAAAGACTTTAGCTTCAAAGCGATTACGATTAGCGCCCATCTTTAGCAAATGGTTTATCAGCAGCTCCATGGCATACAAACCGTAACGACCCGACGCGGCGACCACACTGTTAGCATCTTGGCTGGAGTCATGTGGCAACATGAAATGATTCAACCCACCGATACCACTTTGGCGGTCTCGTAAACACACAGACACGCAGGAACCCAAAACAGTACAGATCATCAAATTATCGCCTGTTGCATAATATTCACCAGGTAACACCTTAATGGATTGAATATCAAAGTGACGATCATAATAACTGTTTGTTGCTAAATGCGGATCGAACATAACACATCCTTTATCTTAACGTGACACACACATGTGCCCCTCGATCTTTTATTGTCACTTCGGTAGCCAGTTGCTTAACTAAGTTAAGCCCTCTTCCAAACTCATGTGTTTCTTCATCATTGATTTCTGACCGCCTGGACGTATCTGTATAACCTTGGCCACTGTCCAAAACGTCTAACATAAAGCAAGGACCTTGTTGATCCTCAAACCATCTTAGAGAAATCCTTAAACAGTCATCGACGGTCAACTTTTCCAGTCGCTCTTCTCTTTCTTGGTAATAAGTCAAAAAACCCTCTTCACCCGCTTTTAATAGAGACGTGAGTTTCAATAAACCATGGTCAACGGCATTATTCACTAATTCACTGATCATGGTAAAAACACGTTGACAGAAGGATTGATGAAAGCCCATTTCATTAAGAAACTGATTACATTGAGAGGGAAGCTCTTGTGAAGCTATTTGCCTCCCATACAACTCTAAAGACCAATTAAAAGGTGCAATATCTGCTATCGTATGGGTGATGGGTTTTGGAACTAACAAGGCTTTTTGTGCTTCCATTGCCTGAAGGAACGAAAACTCATATATAGATACATCGTCATCAAACTGATCAGTGCCCGTATGCTCAACCAGCATTTCACAGAGTAAATCAACAGCAGAAGATTTAGGCGTTTTTAATACCTGAAACACACGATTCAATCCAAAATGGTATCCCATAGGATCTTTTTGTTCTAACACCGCGTCACTAAAACTGATCAGTTTAGCCTCTTTATCTATTTTTGACACTTCTGCGCGTGATTCAAACTGATTAGGAGGCAAAATCCCCAGTGACATATGTTGTGAGTCGAACCGATAAAGTAATTCACGCTGCCCAGACAACAGAAACAAACTGGGCATCCCGCCATTCCAAACCTTAAGCGTTTGATGGTTCAAGTCAACCTCGACCATAGAAGCAGCAACAAAACGGTCAATAGGAAGATACTTATGTAAGGTTGTATTGATCTCTCGCGCAATGGATTCAAGTCGGTAGCCTTTTTGCACCATCGCCTTAAAAATGGAGACCATTGGCATTAAAGTAACCGTTGCCGACAAACCGTGCCCTGTGGCATCCGCATGAAGAATAAACACACTTCCTGAAGGAGAATAACGCGCAACGATAATATCGCCACTGAAATTTTTAGTCGGTTTTAAAAAAAAATGAAGTCCATTAAATTTTTTTTGTCTCACGACTTAACAAATGGTTGTTCATAAATATGAGAAACCATTTGATTCTCTATCTCCGCTTTACCCAGCAGATCGGTCAGTTTATCGTTTTGCTCGGACACAATTTTTGCTAGTCTGACATGATAGACCAATGAGAATATTTTTAAATTTAGCAGTAATGGATTAATCGGCTTTAGCATAAAATCGTCAACGCCCAATTCCAAGCAGGCCGTTAACTTTTGATTGCTATCGCTATTACCCATCACAATGATAGGAATGTGCTGTAGTTTTATTTTTTCCGGTAGGTGCTTTAGAAGATCGAGTCCTTTGCGTTCCCCTAAATCATAATCTATCAACGCAATATCAATAGGCTCTGAAGATAAAACGATCAACGCCTCATCATAACTCAACGCAGTAATCACTCTAAATTTTTGTTGAATCAGGTGCGTTTTGTATAGGCGACTCAACGACTGATCATCTTCAACGACCAAGATAGTGATATCAAAGGGGGTTGTATCAGATCCATATAAACTCATCGGATCTCTACAATTTTATCCATGTTAGCCACTTTTAATATATCGTAAGGCATACCGGAAGCATTAACGATCAACACTTTCTTATTCTGTTCAGCACACTTTTTTTTGCAGCATGACTAACATACCCAAGGCAGAACTATCGAGATACTCAACCTCTGCAAAATCTGCGATGACTTCATTTGATTCCATTTGTTTTAGAGCATTAGCGGTGTGGACATAAAATACTTTGTGATACCCGAAATCAAAACGCTCAGGCAACTTTATTCTAAAACCTTCTTTCACCTTAGGTTCTCCTAAAATAGATCAATATCACCACTTGACATGGAACTGGCTGAAACGGGGTTGGATTTACGTGACTGACGTTCTTCTCGGAACGTTTTGAAGTGCTAAACGCAAGGCTTCTTCATTGACATTGTATAACTCATTCTTCAACACCTCGGCCAACACCAAAAGGTGTTTTTGTTCATCGATAGTATGCTGAACTGTCTGACTACTCATATCCTGGAACTGCATGGCACGCATGGCATCAAAAAGTGCGGACATCAAACGCTGAGAAATTGCCTCCATACCCAGGGTGATCTCTTTATCCTGCTCAGACTTCTGCATCAACTGCTCTATAGCCTGCTGTACCTCTTTCTTGGCTTCTAGAATAAAGGTCATATCTTGTGAAGCGATGCGACTCACGTCATCTACTAGGGTGGTTATTTGATGATGCATCTGATTTAAATTATCTTGGATCGTTTTGCTGAAACTCGCCGAGCGACTCGAAAGTGCTCTAACCTCATCAGCAACCACTGAAAACCCGCGCCCACTATCGCCCGCTCTGGCCGCTTCGATAGCGGCATTAAGCGCCAATAAATTGGTTTGTTTGGCGATATTGTCGATATCATCGAGCGTTTTCATTAATGTTGGCATCTGATCAGACAGTTGAGACACACGCTCTAGCATGCTCATAGAATCGGCGCTCATTCTCACGGTGGTTTCAACAAAGTGATTCATGGTGTGCAGTGTACTTTGGGCAAACCCATCTAAACGCTCATTGTGCTGCGATTGCTGAGCATTATTGGTAGCTGTATCACCGTAAAGCAATCGAGCGACATCAGCTTGTTGTAACTCTATTTGTTCTTTAAGCACACTAAAGGAGTCGGCCAGCGTATTCATGGCATCGTTTTGCATTTTATGCAAAGCATCCATATCACTGACCGTTATCACTGACGACCTCTTCCACACTCAAGCCAATGGCTTGTAAGTCATCATTTATGTACTGAGACGTTTCCTTTTTACTCGCCGCTTGAATAACCTGATTATCCTTGGCAGATCGTGTTTCTAAGAAGCTATCCACAGAGAACAGCACTGTTGCCACAAGCACACCCAATAAGGGATTTAACCAGTAGGCTATAGCAGCACCTACTAAAAGACCTGAAATTAACACAATGACTCGTCTTTGCTTCATAACGTTTCCTAATACTACACTCGGTTGATCCGCTGCCCTACTTTCTCAAGTACACGACTTGGAAGCTGATCTAACGGTAATACTTCATCCACAACACCCAGTGCTATCGCTTCTTTGGGCATCCCAAACACGATGCAACTTTCTTCATCTTGCGCAAAGGTTAGTGCACCCGACTCCTTCATCGCTTTCATACCCAGAGCACCGTCTTTCCCCATACCTGTCAAGATGACGCCAATCGCATTGCCACCCGCCACTTTTGCAGCCGAGAGAAACAGCACATCCACAGAGGGTCTATGACGATTCACGGGTTCACCTTCATGAAGGTAGGTCATGTAGTTTGCCCCGCTTCTCACAATTTCTAAATGGGCATTACCCGGAGCAATGTAAACATGACCCGGCAGAACTCGGGTATTGTGCCTCGCTTCTTCAACATTCAGTGTACAGAGTTTGTCGAGTCGCTCAGCGAAGGTTCGAGTAAAGTTTTCAGGCATATGTTGGGTGATCATGATGGCAGGCATATCGGCTGGCAAGGGTTCCAGAAAACGCCTAATCGCCTCGGTTCCACCGGTAGAAGCCCCTACAAAAATCACTTTTTCTGTCGACGCATATCCCTTACTAAAAAGCTTTTTAGGCTGATGGTTATCCGATTCAATACGACTTCTCACTTTGGCACTGGCACACACCCTTAGTTTTTCAGCAATGAGATCAGAATAGCGTTTAAGACCAGCGGCTATGTCAACTTTAGGTTTGGCAATATAGTCTACCGCGCCAAGCTCCAATGCCTTTAAAGTCACACTGGAACCCTCGTCCGTCAGAGAGGACACCATTAATACTGGCATAGGTCTTAAACGCATTAAACGCTCAAGAAACTCTAAACCATCCATACGCGGCATCTCGACATCTAAGGTCAGCACATCGGGGTTATGCAGTTTAATCAATTCTCTGGCAACGATGGGATCTGGAGCACAAGCCACTACAGTCAAGTCAGAATGACTATTGATAATCTCTGTTAATAAATGACGGATCAGAGCCGAATCATCTATCACAAGTACTTTTATCTTGGACAAAGACATAAACTCTACCTCTCCATCACATCAGAAATATTAATTTCGGACAAGTGCTGATAGTGCTGAGCTTCTCGATCAAGCAAGGTGGTGTTATTCAATTTTTTTAACTTTTTCACCAACACTTTTCCAGTGCAGGGAAAAAAGTAAATTTTCCTGGGATAAGCGTCCATCAAATCTTTAGAGACAATAGGAATTGCTTCTTGATTAAGAAAACGTTCAACAAAGCGACTATTATAAAGTCCCATAGGATGACCCGAGGGTGAGGTTAGGGCATCACAAGCACCAAAGATTTTAGCTTCTAACCGGTTTTTGCGAGCACCACTTTTGAACAGCTGTGTCATTAATGCATCGATGGCCTGTTTGCCATATTGGTAAGCTATCGCTTCCCAGCCTCTATCCGATTTAGGTTCAGGCAACATAAAATGACACAACCCACCCACGCCAGCATAAGCATCTCGAATACAGGCGCAGACACTAGTACCTAAAACAGACACTAAAATCATATCTCTACCGGTAACATAGAAGCTGCCCGGAAGAATCTTCACCGCTTCCTGCTCAAAATAGGGATCAAAATAAAGTTCAGGTAGGCTATGGAGTTGTGTAAATGTTGCAGTAGTCATTTAGCAGCTCCTTTACCATGACCTAGAACCGGTTTGAAAATAGTTTGCCCCTGCGACTTAAATAGATCGGCTGCGTGCTGAAAACTCTCTGAATGCCCCGCGTAAAGCAGTCCACGCTCTTTCAGCAAGGGATGAAAACGTGACAGTATTTGATATTGTGTTGGCTTATCAAAGTAAATCATCACATTGCGACAAAAAACCGCATCCAGCGGCCCCTTAACTGGCCAAGCATTCGCCAGTAAGTTAAAGGGTTTAAATTGAATCAGCGCTTGTACTTCGGGTCTAATCTTGACACTGCCTAACCTAGCTCCCTTGCCCTTGAAAAAGAAGTGCTTAATGCGTGCATCCGAGAGCTTTTCAATTCTTTCAGAACCATAAATTCCGGACTTTGCTTGCTCTAGTACATTCGTATCAACATCAGTCGCTAAAATTCTGACCGGAGGACTCCAAGAGCCAAAGGTTTCAATCGCTGTCATCGCAATTGAATAAGCTTCCTCGCCAGTTGAACAGGCACTCGACCAAATTCTGAAGATCTTATTATCATTTGCACAACGCTTAAGCATCTGCTTTGATAAATGATCAAAGTGGTGTGACTCGCGAAAAAAAAGCGGTCAAATTAGTGGTCAATGCGTTAATAAAATCTTGGATCTCATGGTCATTCACCATGAGATAATCCAAGTAATCAGAGAACTGCTTGAGCTCGAGTGCTCTCAACCTTCTGGCGATGCGACTATAAACAAGGTCGCGCTTTTTATCTGAAAGAGAAATACCTACACGGTCACGAATCAGGTTTCTGATGCGTTCAAAATCGACCTGTGTAAATACAAATTCTCTCTCCACTCAATATACTTCCCAGTTTGTTGTCGCCGAGGGTCCGGGCAAACCTAGTGAAGTCTTTGTCGAAGACAACTTAAAAACAGATACCGCACTGGATAGATTAGCAGCCTGCTCTTCTAGAGACTCAGCCGCTGCTGCGGCTTCCTCAACAAGCGCGGCGTTTTGTTGCGTCACGTCATCCATCTGAACCACGGCTTGGTTGATCTGTTCTATGCCTTGACTCTGTTCCTCAGATGCGGCTGAGATCTCACCCATCAGTCAGTGACGCGCTTCACAGACTCAAGAATGGATTGCATCGACTCTCCGGCCTCTTGAACAAGATGACTGCCTTGTTCAACGATTTCACTGTCTTCTTTTATTAAGGCTTGGATCTCTTTAGCGGCTGCTGCGGAGCGTTGTGCCAATGTTCTGACTTCACCGGCGACAACCGCAAAACCACGACCTTGCTCACCTGCGCGTGCCGCCTCAACCGCAGCATTCAATGCCAAGATATTGGTCTGGAAAGCAATACCATCAATGACACTAATGATGTTGATAATCTTTTGAGAACTGTTCGTTAACTCATGCATGGTGTTGACCGCTTGCTGAACTTTTAAGCCACCCGCTTCTGCAAGTTCATTTGCTTTGGCAGCGAGTTGATTGGCTTGACGAGCATTGTCGGCGTTTTGTCGCACGGTGCTGGTTAACTCCTCCATACTCGAAGCGGTCTCTTCCAGACTCGACGCCTGCTCCTCTGTTCTTTGAGAAAGATCTGTATTACCCGCAGATATTTCAGTAGCAGCAGTATTCACATTTTCAACAGCAGTATGGATACGCTGAATGACCTCTGCTAACTGCATCGATGTTTGATTGGCGGCTTGAGCCAACACCCCCAGATCACCGGGATAATTTCCTTTTATTTGCTGTGTTAAATCGCCTTCAGCCAATGCTTGCATCACTCGTTGTATTTCAGCAAAAGCGGTTTCTAAGGAACTCACCGTCTGATTGATCATTTTTTTCAAAGTATCCATGTCACCCGAAGCTTCAGCTTCAACACGGTAGGTAAATTCACCTTGAGAAATGTGAGTCATGACATCCAAGATTCCGGCAACACTGGACTTAAGTTTCTGCATACCTCGCGACGCATCTTCAAGCATTTGACGATACTGACCACGGACCAGTCCTTGATTAATATCTACACCAAACTCACCCGCACGAATCGCCTGCATCACTTTTGACAACTCTGACATGGTTACCGATATTGAATCTGCACTTCGGTTGACACCTGATTTAAGCTGATCAAGATCACCCTTATAATCGCCCTGAATTCTAACGCCAAAGCCTCCTGCGGATAGAGCTTCAATGGTACGATTAGCCTCATCTAAGGCATGCTTTTGTGCAACCAACAAGGCATTAAAAGCTGTGACGACTTGTCCTATTTCGTCGGCCTTAGCGTATTGCACTTGTGTCGTAAAATCGCCAGTCTGGCTTACTCGCTCAACCGCCTGAACCATAAGATTAAGAGGACGCGTGATACCTCTGGTAATCACCACACCTAAAATAATGGCTAACAGCAAACCCAAAGCAACAGCGATTAGACTCACGTATTCCAGCAAAATAGCTTGATCAATACTGGCCTTGACCTCTTGATTGGTGGAATCAACATTAAGCTGAACCACTTGATCCAATGCGGCTAATGCGGCTTCTTGATAAACAAGTGTTTCGCCCATGGTCGCTTGAGAAATTCGTCTTTGCAAAGAAGCAATAGCCGTTTCATCATTGCGTAGAAGGCTAGCATCTAATTGCTGATGCAGTTCGGAAATAGCTGTATTGGCGGCTAGCCAATTAGGCAGAGTTTCCTGAAAAACATTCCAAGCCTGTCGCTCTTGCTCAGATTTAGGCAGTTGTTCGTAGCGTGCAACGAGCGCTCGATAATCCTCTCGTCCCTGCTGAATGACTTGATACTGTCTTTCACGAGCAGACAAATCAGCATAAGGATCCATCAGGGTACGATAGCCCATGACCACTTGATTAAGGGCCACCTGCATCTCCAAAACGGTTTGCACAGCCGGCAGTCGTCTTTCTCCGATTTGACTTAAAGTGTTTTCACTTCTATCCGCACCCCAAAAACCTAGCCCCCCTAAAAGAAGAGCGATAAGCGAGATGAGTGCAAAACCGGCTGAAATTTTTGGCCTTTATCGTCATGATGAATCCCTTTACTTATTTTATTTAGAACTCTTCCCATTCATCTTCAGACGGCTTTGAACTGGGAGGGCTCAACCTTGTTGTTTTCGTCGCTGCCGCGGGATGATTTCTCGGCGCTTTAGCAACAGGGTGACTTGATCTAGTTGGCTTCGGGGCAACTCTAGCCATACGTTGTTGCGGCACAGATGAGCTAAGCGCTCTTTGATTCAAGGTTTGCTGATCAAGCTTGAACACCGAAACAGAAGCAGACAAAGATGCGGCCTGCTCTTCTAATGACTCTGCTGCCGCAGCGGCTTCTTCAACCAATGCAGCGTTTTGTTGTGTGACATCATCCATCTGAGTCACGGCTTGATTGACTTGTTCAATACCTTGACTCTGCTCTTCAGATGCCGCCGAAATTTCACCCATCAAGTCGGTAACGCGCTTAACCGAGGTGACAATTTCTTCAATGGTTTTGCCAGTTTCGGTGACTAATTCACTACCTTCATGAACAATACCCACCGAGTTATTGATCAACTCTTTAATCTCTTTCGCTGCCGCCGCAGAACGTTGCGCTAAGGAGCGAACCTCACCAGCAACTACAGCAAAGCCACGACCCTGCTCTCCCGCTCTAGCGGCTTCAACCGCGGCATTTAATGCCAAAATGTTAGTTTGGAAAGCAATGCCATCAATTAAGGTAATAATATCGGCAATTTTATTTGAGCTTTCGCTGATCGCATCCATCGTCTTAACAACTCGACGTGCTTTTTCGCCACCCATCTCAGCCACTTGTGCTGCACTTTGCACGAGTTGATTGGCTTGTTTAGCGTTATCCGCATTTTGACGAACCGTAGAGGTCAACTCCTCTAAACTAGAAGCGGTTTCTTCAAGGCTTGATGCCTGTTCCTCGGTACGCTGAGAGAGGTCTGTGTTGCCTGCCGCAATTTCTTGTGCGGCCGTATTAATGGCTTCAACAGACTGTTGAATTTCACTCACTAGCGATTTCAGTTGATCAACCGTCGCATTCGTGCTGGATTGGAGAGCACCAAAGGATCCGTGATAATCACCAGTCACTCGCTCTGTCAATTCACCGCGAGACAAGTGATCCATAACACGCATCACTTCTTTAAGTCCTGTATCTGTTACTTGCATCAACTGATTCACGCCTTCACCTAGGCGCTTAAAGAAGCCTTGTAACTCTTGTGTTTCTATCCGAGTGGTGAAGTCGCCCTGAACTGCTTTTTCGACTAACAGAGTAACATTTAACTCCACAGCCACTTCTTGTGTCCGGTCTTTCCACTCCACTACAGAGCCCAATCGCTCGCCCTCTGTGTTAACAATAGGATTGGCAATCAGATCAAAGGTACGCCCACCTATCCTCACTGTGGCTTCGTGTTTGCCCTGCAAAGCAGATAACATTTGACGTTGATGCGCAGGGTTTTTGTGGAAAAGATCAATGCTACTGCCGACCAGATTATCTGGGTCAAATCGAGGAAGCTCTTTGCGAATATCATTGGCTGCTGTTTTGAACATATCCAATACAGCCGGGTTCATGTAAATGATATCAAAGTTTGCATCAGCCACCATGACATTAGCCGATACACTGTCCAGTGCATTTTTAATGCGCAAGTTGATATTAGCAACACGACGGGTTTCAGTAATATCCGCTTTGAGTTTGCGCTGTGTATCTGCCAAAGACTTGAGTGCAACACCCACTTCATCCTTGCGATCTTCTTGGATTGCTTGATCCAGATCGCCAGCGCCCAAGGCAGCAAAATGTTGCACCAAGGCTCTCAATGGATAAACCATGCTGATAAACAACATTAAGGCGATCGCCAAGACAACCAAAATAGAGAGTGATACAAGTATGTAGGTGCGTTGAAGCTCGCTTGCCGCAAGGTCAACAGCTTCAGTCGCATCGGCTGCTGCTCGATTTGTATTTTGCGTCACTAACAGTTCAAAAGATGTCCCCATCAAATTTGAATCTGGCACCATCCTTGCCACAGCACGCTGATACTCAGCCATTAAGCGTTCGTATTGGAAGGCATCAGTGGTCTGAATGAGGCGTCCAATCAACGCATCTAACTCAACATAGTGATCTCGCCAAACTCTGTATTCACCTGCTAATTGATTGTAAATTTCTTGCCCTCGCTGGGTCACACGAGGGATACCCGCTAAAGTTTGCCAATGCCTATCGATAATTTCCCAAGATGCTTGACGCTCGGCTGCAATACGTTGCAATCCATCTTTTCGAGCAGGATCCGTTTGCAACATCACTTCAAGCGTTTGACCACGAATGACCATACGTTCAGTATTTAGCGTGGTGATCGATACCAACGATGGTACTCGATTGTCACGCATCAACTTGGCATAATCTGACCACCCCGTAAAGCCTTGATGTGCTTCATAACTGGCAAAGAGTAACGCCGCCAACATCACCAAGGTCATGATGCCAATTTTGAGGCTGGTTGCTATATTGTTAAACCATTTCATAATTACACTCCACCTAACTTCAAAGGGCTGTGTCACTAATTTGATCGATCAGCCCCATTTCTTGGCTGGTCATTAACTTTTCAATATCGACGACGATCGCCATACGCTCACCTACACTGGCCAAACCGATCAGGTATTGCGTATCAAAGGTTGACCCAAAATCGGGAGCCGGACGAATTTCTTCTGGATTCAGAGCAATCACATCCGACACTGAATCAACCACCATACCGACAATTCGACTGCCAAGGTTGAGAATAATCATCACCGTAAATTGATCGTAGGTTGCATTACCGAGATGAAATTTAAGGCGCATATCCACTACGGGCACGATGACACCCCGCATATTGATAACGCCTTTAATATAATCTGGTGTGTTAGCAATTCGAGTCACCGCATCGTAACCTCGAATTTCTTGTACTTTTAAAATATCAATCGCATATTCTTCTTCACCTAAGGTAAAGGTAAGATACTCCTGCATTGCATTTTGAATTGTCTGATCCTCTGTTGCATCAATCATCTCGCTACCTCAATCAATTCATTAAGCAGGGACATTCGCAGAACTCATTCGCGCTAACTTATCAATATCCAATATCAAGGCAACCTTGCCATCCCCCATAATGGTGGCACCAGAAATCCCTTCCACTTTCCTATAGTGAGTCTCTAAACTTTTAATCACGACCTGCTGTTGAGCAATTAACTCATCAACAAATAAAGCCACTTTACCACTGCTCGTTTCGACGACAACGAGGATGCCTTTTCTCTGGCTGGGGTTACTTCAGGTTCGAGATGAAGAATTTGATATAAGGCAAGTAGGGGTAGTATTCGCCTCGAATCTGCACAACTCGACCTTGTCCAGAGACGGTTTTCAATTGTTCTGCAACCGGCTGTAAAGATTCAATGATACGGGTTAGTGGTAATATAAAAATCTCTTCACCAACACGCAGTGTCATACCGTCCAAAATGGCTAAGGTCAGGGGCAGTCTCAACCCTATCGTTGTCCCCTCACCCGGGATTGACTCTATTTCCACCTGTCCTTTCATCTCAGCAATATTTCTCTGGACAACATCCATGCCTACGCCTCGTCCTGAGACATCCGTGACTTTCTTTGCTGTAGAGAACCCTGGCGCAAAGATCAGTTGCCACACTTCTTTGTCAGATGGGTTATCGGAAAGCGGGATATTTTTCTCGCGCGCTTTTCGAGCAGTTTTTCTCGATTAAGACCCGCACCATCGTCCGTTATTTGCACGAGAATGCTACCACCTTGATGACTGGCGCTCAGAGTAATAGTGCCTTCTTCGGCTTTACCCGCCGCTTTTCGTACTTCCGGGGTTTCAATACCATGATCGATACTATTGCGCAGCAGGTGTGTTAAGGGATCAGCCAGTTTTTTCGATCAAGCCCTTATCCAGTTCTGTTTCTTCACCCACCAGTTTAAGGCGTACCTTTTTGTTCATTTTTTGGGTTAAGTCGCGTACCACTCTAGGGAATCGGCCAAATACAAAATTAATGGGCAACATACGGATAGACATCACCGCTTCTTGGAGGTCTCTTGAGTTTCGCTCTAGATTAACCAAGCCCTCATGGATTGCTTCATATTCAACAGGGTCTAGCCGGGAGGCAGATTGGGCCAGCATGGAACGGGTAATCACTAATTCACCGACCAGATTAATGAGCTGATCCACTTTTTCGACACCGACTCGAATAGAGCTTTCAGCTTGCGGCTTCGCAGCTTCTTGTTTGGTGTTTGAGCGCGCTGGAGAACTTGAGGGCGCAGCTTTGGATGATCGACTATCAACTTGAGGCGACTCAACTCTAACGGGGAGTTCACTTTCATCAACAAAAAAACCAAACCCCTGAGCTTGTTCCTTGGTCGCTTGTTGTTGAGCAGGTAGCTCGGATTCATCAACAAAGAATCCAAAACCGTCATCGGTTTCACTTTGAGCCTTTTCGACAGCAGCAGGCAAGGTGGATTCATCGACAAAAAAACCAAATCCGTCATCATCAGAATCTGTATCAGAATCTGTATCAGAATCGATTGTCTCTTCAGGGAAATCATCATTTTGAACAGAGACAATTTCAACTTCATCTGGAGCACAGATATATTCGAAAATTTCACTTATGGCTTCATCATTTTCAGGACCAATAAGTGTCCAAACATAGCCTTGGTTAGGGTCTGCCTGTGTAGAGGTTAGACGTCCAAGCTTCGCCAAATCTTGATTCAATGCTTCTAGAGAAGCATGACCCGAAAAGATATCGGTTTTCGGATTCAGGGTAATGTTCCAAACCTTGCCATCCTTGGTAATAGGATCGGTGATCTCTGGACTTGAATCAGTTGAGGAGAGCTGATCAGCCTGTTCAACCGCAACTTCAGGATCTGCAAGCCGGAGTAACTTAGCTCGCATCTGATCAATGTGCGATTCACTCACAGGCTCACCACCTTGATGAGCTTCCAACATAGCGTTGATCAAGTCGCAGCACTCTAGAAATGCAGACACCATTTCATCCGTTGGATCGAGGATTTGCTTGCGAAGCTTATCGAGCAAGGTTTCTAACGCATGGGTTAGATCAGCAATATCACTAAACCCAAAGGTTCCGCTTCCGCCTTTGATGGAATGTGCGGCTCTAAAGATAGCGTTTAAATCTTCGAGACTGGCATCGTTAACATCTAATGCTAACAACAATTGTTCCATGTTCCCAAGATGTTCATGGGCTTCATCGATAAAGACTTGATGGAACTGGCTTAGATCAATACTCATGCCTATCTTTCCTGTCTATTCATCAGCCGATGACTTTGCGAACAACCTCAATTAACTTCTGAGGATCAAAGGGTTTAACTAACCAGCCCGTTGCACCTGCCGCTTTTCCTTGCGCTTTCATCGCATCACCTGCTTCTGTCGTTAACACTAATATAGGAACCGAACGGTAAGCGGGCAAGGCTCGAAGACTTTTAATCAGGGTTAAGCCATCCATATTGGGCATATTTTGATCTGTCAGAATGAGGTCAAAGCGACCCGTTTGTGCTTTGTCTAGCCCCTGCTTACCATCCACTGCCTCTGTGATATCGTACCCAGCACCTTTAAGGGTAAAACTCACCATTTGCCGAATTGACGCTGAATCATCAACCGTGAGAATAGACTTTCCCATGAACCACTCCTAGGCCTTACATATTAAACTGAATATATACTATAAAGAGTTACAAAATAAGAGACTTAAGCTCTTTTTCAAACTTTTCATGCTTAAGATCAACGCCTCAGCGTCATTAATGCTGATGACCGCCCGGACCATGAACATGGCCATGTGCAATCTCTTCTGCCTCTGCTTCACGTATCGAGGCGATCTCAACCTCATAGGTTAAGGTTTTTCCAGCCAAGGGGTGATTCATATCTACTAGCACCATAAAGCGACCCGGTTTTACCACAGTCACATGCCTAGCACCCTGATCGGTTTCAACAACAGCAATCATGCCGGCCTTCCACTCTTTAGCACCCTTTGGCAACCCCTGTAGATGCTTAACCGGTACCTTCATCTGCATATCATCATTGCGAACGCCGTAAGCTTCTTCTGGCGAAAGCGTCACTTCAAAAGCATCACCCACAGACTTCGATGCCATCGCTGCTTCAAGTCCAGGAATCATATTCTGATGACCATGCAAATAAACCACTGGATTACCACCCTGGTTATCTTCTATCACATTGCCCTGATGATCCTTCAGCGTATAAAAAAAAACCAACCACACTATCATCTTGAACACTATTCATTATTGAAAAATACCTAATTAATTAAAACAATTCGATGTCTTGATTGAGTTTGATATCGACAGGTTGAATGAGACCTCGTTCTATCAAATCATCATAGAAACAGACCTGATTTTTG